>JAEUJK010000453.1 GCA_016794735.1 Gemmatimonadota bacterium
CTGGAAGGCGGCGCTGCCGCGCGAGGCACGCTGAGGCCCGGCGCCATGTGCGTCTTCTGCGAGATCGTCGCCCGCAGGGCGCCCGCCGCGATCGTGCTCGAGGATGAGCACACCCTCGCCTTCGTCGACCTCCGCCAGGCCAACCCCGGCCACGTCCTCGTCATCCCGAAGGTACACATCCCCGACGTGCGACACCTGGACGCCGAGGTGGGCGCCGCGCTCATGCACAGCGTCGTTCGCATCACGCGCGCCGTCGGCGTCGCCTTTCCCAACGACGGCCTCTCCCTCTGGCACTCGATCGGTCCCGCCGCCTTCCAGGAAGTGCCACACCTGCACATCCATGTCCACCCGCGCCTGCTCAGTGACGGCCTGCTCCAGGTGTATCCCACATTGCCGGAGAACGTCGACTCTGACACCCTGCACCTGCTCGCGGAACGCGTGAAGAGCGCGTTGCAGGCCCTCACCTAAGCATCCCGTGCGCACGTTCGGCTGGCTCCTCGTTGTCGCCAACCTCATCGGCGCCGTGGCCCTCTACTTCGGACACGACGGCGGCGACGCCGCCACCCGCGGGCTGGGGCGCGGCATCGGCGGGCTGCTGGCCGTCCTCGCCCTCGTCGCCGCGTTCCTCCTCTGGTGGGGCAGTCGCGCGAGTGGACGAGGGATCATCCTCATCATCGCGGGCGCCCTCGTCGTCATCCCGCCGGTCCTGCTCATGCTCTCCATGTCGGAGGCCGGGCTTGCCCTGCTCTTTCCCTCGCGGCGCGGGATTCCCAGGCCGGGGCCGGTGGTTCGCTACGACTTTCCCACGGCGGAAACGAAAGAGGTGGCGCTGGCCATCGTGATGGGGGACCACGCGCGGGTCGATAGCCTCATCCGCACCACCAAACCCGACCTTGCCGCCCGCGACGAACGCGGCCAGTCGCTGCTCGGCATCGCCACCCATCACGCGATGGTTTACGGCGCCACGATGGATTACCTCGAGCCACTCCGGCAGTTGTTGGCCGCAGGCGCCGTCCCCCGACCCGACGACGCGGGGCCGGAGGAGTTGATGATCACCAAGCTGGCGCGCGTGACGGGCGAGCCCGGGGCGGCTGCATTCGCGATGTTGCTCGCAGCGGGTCTCTCGCCCGACGAACGCGACCGCGACGGACGTTCGGCGCTTTTCGATGACTACCTGACTCCGGAGGCGGCGCGGGTCCTCTTGTCACATGGCGTGTCGCACTCCCCGCGGGACCCCAATGATTCACGGCAGGACTGGTCGCCGCTCACCCACCAGGCCGATCGTGGCAATTGGGCCACCGCCCACGTGTTGCTCGAGGCCGGGATCGCACTCGACTATGCCACGCCGCCCGGTTCGCGATTTGCCAACGTGATGGCCACGGCGCAGGAGCGAGCCACCGAGGCCGATAGCGCCGACCCCGGCTTTCGCGCGTTGGTGGCCGCCGCAGTGCCCCGAACACCCACGCGTCGCTGACTGGATCCGCAAACGCTGGTGTCCATCCAGGAAGCCACCGCGGATCGCCATCGAGTTCGGACCTTGCAGGCGACGCGGCATTCCGCGCGGGACGTGCTGGAGGCCATGACCCTGGCGGGATCCGGCGACAAGGGCGCTCCCCACAGCAGGCGACTCGTCGGCACCGAGGCCGCTGAGCCCTGTGGACCTGCTGCTCGGGGAGATGGCCTCGGTGAGCCTGCCCTTGGATAGTGGTGCCAAGGTCATTGCCCTCTCGATCGAAGGGCTCGCGGAGTTCGCGAGGGCGCGCGAAGGGTCATGACCCGACCCCTGAGGTAGGGCGCGGACGCACTCCGAGGGAAGTCCGCCCGATCAGCGTTGTAAGGGAAACCCATCCGCACTGGCTTCGTACGTTCCCACTCGGGCAGCACTCCCCGGAATTGTTGCCAGCCATCAGGGGGCATCCATGGAAGGAATACGACAGGACCTGCGCGTCGCGATTCGCCGCTTGCTCAAGCGTCCCGGCTTCACGATCATCGCGATCATCTCCGTCGGCATCGGCATTGGCGCGAACACCGCGATCTTCTCGCTCGTCAACGCCATCGCCGTTCGCAAGGTCCCCCTCGATCGCCCGGCGGAACTAGTGGACGTGTACAAGTCCATGGAAGGCTTCACGCACGGCCCGCTTTCGTTCCCCGATTTGCGCGACCTGGAACAGCAGACCGGTGATGCGTTCAGCGCCGTCGCCGCCTTCCGGCTCGCGGTTGCCCAGGTGGATCTGAACGGGACCTTCGAGCCGATCACCGGCGAGTTGGTGACGGGCAACTACTTCTCGATGCTGGGTCTCAAGCCCACCCTGGGGCGCACCCTGCTGCCATCGGACGACGTGGCGCCCGGGGCGCACCCCGTCGTGGTGATCTCCCACGAGTACTGGCAGCGGCGTTACGGGAGCGACCCGCAAGTGGTGGGGAAGACCATCCGACTCAACGCGCAACCGTACACCATCGTCGGAGTTGGTCCGCGCGAATACCGTGGCGGCCTGCGCGTGATGTCGCCGGGATTCTATGCCTCGCGGATGATGGTCGCGCAGTTGAATCCGTCGAGCCGGGACGAACTGGAGCAGCGCGGCAACCAGGGGGTCTTCGTGAAGGCGCGCCTCAAGCCGGGCGTCTCGACGGTGCAGGCCACGAGCGTCCTGGATCGCCTGGCGCGCACGTTGCGCGCCGCCTACCCCGACCAGTGGAGGAGCGCCAACAGCTTCCCGCTCGTCGCCTCGGCGGACGTCATCATGAACCCCATGATCGACCGCGTGCTCGTGCCAGCCGCCATCCTGATGATGGCGGTGGTCGGCCTCGTGTTGCTGATCGCTTGTGCCAACCTTGCAAGCTTCCTCCTCGCGCAGGCGGCCGATCGCAGGCGAGAAGTCGCCGTGCGACTGGCACTCGGCGCCGGGCGCGGTCGCCTGGTGCGCCAGTTCCTCACCGAGACTGTGCTACTCGCCGTGCTTGGCGGGGCCGTGGGCCTCGCCCTCGCCGTCGTGCTCCTCAAGGCACTGGTCAACGCCGACCTGCCGTTGCCGCTACCACTCTCGCTCGACCTGTCACTCGACCCGCTGGTCCTTGGGTTCAGTCTCGCGCTCACCGGCATTGCCGGGTTGGCCTTCGGGCTCGCACCGGCGCTGCAGGCGACACGGCCGGATGTGGCCTCAACGATCAAGGACGAAAGCGTGGGCGCCGGGCGTGGGCGTGCCGTTTCCCTGCGCGGGGGGCTCGTGGTCGTGCAGGTCGCCGTGTCCCTCGTGCTGCTCGTTGGCTCCGCGCTCTTCCTGCGAAGCTTCCGGGCCCGCCTCGACATCGATCCCGGCTTCGGGTCCGCGCCAGCGGTGGTGGCGCAGCTGCAAGTGCCCACCACGGACCGCACCCCCGAGCAGGCGCGCAACTTCTTCGAGCAGCTGCGCACGCAGGTGGCTGCTCTCCCTGGTGTGGTGTCGGTGGGCCTGACGGACGATCTCCAGCTGAACGCCCTCAACAACCAGTCGACGGAAGTCATCGTGCCGGGAGTCGATCCGCCGCCGGGCCGCCGGGGCCACTCCGTCGACCATGCACGCGTCACGCCCGGGTTCTTCGATGCCGCTGCCGTGCGGGTGGTCGACGGGCGTGCCTTCGACGAGTCGGATCGCAGCGACGGCAACCCTGTCGCCATGGTCAGCGAAGCCTTCGTGCGCAAGTTCATGCCCGGTGGGAACGTGATCGGCCGAACCATTCGCACCGGGGAAAGGGAACTCACGATCGTTGGCGTAGCGGCGGACTCGAAGATCCGGACGTTAGGCGAGGATCCCATACCTTTCCTCTACCTGGCTTTCGCCCAATCCTCGGTCACCGGGATGACGATCGTGGCCCGCACGCAGGGACGTGCTGAAGCCACGATACCAGCGGTGCTGGAGGTGGCGCGAAAGATCGACCCCGACGTGGTGGTGATGGAGGCGAAGACTATGGAGCGGCACCTGGCGTCGTCCCTGTTGCCGCATCGCCTCGGCGCGTGGGTGATTTCCGCCTTCGGCACACTGGCGCTCTTGCTGGCATGCATCGGGCTCTTCGGTGTCGTGAGTTACGCGGTCTCCACGCGCGCCCGTGAGGTTGGCATCCGCATCGCCCTCGGGGCGAACGCGGAGCAGGTGGTGCGGCTGATGATGGGTGGGGGGATGCGCCTGGTGGGGATCGGCGCGGTGATCGGCCTGGCCTTGTCAGCGGCAGCAGCTCGGCTGCTGAGCGGCGTGCTGTATGGCGTCAATGCCGGCGACCCGATCGCGTTCGTCGTCGCGCCAGCCGTCCTGATTGGGGTGGCGGTCGCGGCTGCGTGGATTCCTGCGCGGCGCGTGACGCGCATCAATCCCGTGCGTGCGATCAGGGCTGACCAGTGATCGAGCGGGACCGCCGCGTATGCGGCCCCGGCGGCGGTCCTCCCCATGCCCATCTCTGCCTCTGAGCGTCCGGTGCGGTGCTGCGCCAACAACATGGGTTGCGCACGGTCGCATCCGGTCGTACCTGGCCGATCACGTCATCACCTTCGCCGCGGGTAGCGTCCCCGGGCCGCCGGTCGTGAGTCGGAACGCACGATCAACTTCGTGCGTCCCGCTCGGGGCGACCGGCTCCCTACGCGCACGACGGTCGCAGAGGCGGGAAGGAACCAGAAGGTCGTTCACTGCGACGTGTTTGGCGTGACCGGTGATGGCTCATCGCGATGTGCGGTTGCCCACGGTGCGGTGACCCGCCTCGCGCGAGGTGACGGGCGAGCGAGGCATCGGGCGCCTGAGCAACGCCGAGCCAGTCGCCCACGGCGTCCTACGGAGATCCGCGACGCAACAACCACCTCGCGAAGAACGCCGCCGCGCGCTTCGACTGATCGTACCGCCCGATCTCCGTCTCGATGACGTGCGGCTCCATCGGGTAATACATCACCTCGAACTCCTTCTCGAGTTCGAGGAGCCGCTGCACCAGCCGCGCCGTGTCCTGGAAATGCACGTTGTCGTCCACCAGCCCGTGTTCGATCAGCAGGTGGTCCTTCAATCCTTCGGCGTAGTAGATGGGGCTCGACTTGCGGTACGCCACGGAGTCGACCTGAGGAAGCCCAAGGATGCGCGACGTCCACCCGTCGGAGTAGTGCGCCCAGTCAGTCACCGGCGCGCGTGACACGCCGGCCGCGAAGATCCCCGGATAGCGGAACTGCGACATCAGCGTCATGAAGCCGCCATACGACACGCCGTAGATCCCGATCCGCGTCGAGTCGATCCCTTGCGTCTTCACGAGCCACTTCGCCGCCGCCACCGCGCCGTCGACGTCCTTGTCGCCCATGGAGTAGGCGATGTCGGTGCGGTAGTCACGCCCGAACCCCGCGCTGCCGCGGTAGTCGAAGTCGAGCACGGTATACCCCTGCTCTAGGAAGTAGTGCAGCAGGCCGAGGTGCCCGCTCCAGCCATAGACCGACCACCCCAGGTGGGCAAACTGCCGATAGCCGCCGCCGTGGATGTGCAGGAGCGCCGCACGTTCCTTGTTGGGACGCGCCGGCTTGTAGAGTGCCGCGAACACCGGCTTCCCGTCCGGGTGCGTGATCGATACGATCTGCGGCGTCACCAGGCGACGCGACATCATCTCCTTCGTGCCACTCCACGTCACGCGCGACTCGGCACC
>JAEUJK010000490.1 GCA_016794735.1 Gemmatimonadota bacterium
GCTTCCACGCCGCCCGCGACCAGTGCGTCCCGCACCGCGCCCGAGATCGCGATGAACCTGGACACGCGACTCCCGTACTTGAGGCGCCCCTTGGGGACGAAGATCACGCGACGGGTGACCACGAGTGGCACGCGCTTGAGCCCGACGAGTGCGACCATCGCAAGGGCGTGTGCCCGCGCGTCGTGTGCGTGCACGACGTCGGGCCGCCACGCCTTGATGTGCGAGCGCAAGCGGCGCGCGGCGGCCAGGTCCCAATCCCCGCGCATGCGGAGCGACGAGCCGGCGAGTCCGGCGGCGCGCAAGCGCTTGAGCAGTGGCGACTCGGCCTGGGCGATGACCAGCGGCTCGTGTCCGCGCTCGCGTTGTCCGCGCGCCAGCAGGAAGACCTGGCGCTGGCCGCCGCGCCATTCACGACCGGCGTCGACGTGGAGCAAGCGGAGGGGAAGATGGGGCGCGGCCATGTGACGAAAGGTGCGAGCGATGTCGCCAGGCGGCAACGCGTGTTTCAAGTCCCGGGTGGCGTGCGTCGATACGACGAGGAAGGCGGGGAACCCTGGAACACGGGAGCCCGCTCACGGGGACGGTGTACGGCTGGAGGAGCACGGATCACCTGATGTCACGGAGGATCTCGATGTTGCCCGGTTCGATTCGACAGCGCCTGACGAGAAACGACGCGGAGCTGGCCCTGCAGCTCCTGGTGCGCCTGGACCCTGGCGGGGAACCGCAGCTGCGCGCCGCGGTGCGCGAGCAGGGGATCGACATCCTGCTCGATGACCCGCGTCTTCCCGAGGCACTGCGTACCCAGGAGACCGGTGCGCTCGCGTCACTGCCGCTCCTCGTGTACGTCCTCGTGCGTCGCGCGATGCGTGAGGTGCGCGAGGACGATCGCACCGCGACGGACTTCGTCTCCTCGATCGTGCTGCATTTCGGGCTTGGCGACCGTGCGCGGCGGATTCGTGAGCACGACGACGTGACCTACGATACCCTGGGGGACCTCGCGGTCGACGCGGAGTGTGGTGATCCCACACGGGCGTTCCTCGCGCGCGCCCACATGGGGCACTATGCCTTGTGGCTGGCGGGGCTCTTTCCCGATCGCATCGAGGCGCAGCGGCATCGCCGCGGGGGCCCGGGGCTGGACTACTTCGACGACATGGGACGTCGTGGATACGAAATGGCGGCGCATCATCGACTCGCGCACGCCCACGGCGTGGAGCAGATGTTCGAACATGCGGCGGAGCACTTTCCCCGCTGGCGGCTGGCGCTGAACCACATGAGCGACCGGGTCCTGTTCCCCAACTTCCACTCCGCCGACAAGCTGCTGCGACAGGTCACCTGGAGCTGACGGCACCCGCGCCCCGAGGGCGGCGGTCCGGCCAGCCTGCACCTCGTGGGGGGCGGCTGGCCGCGCTATCATTTGCGCATGTTCGACGACGTCAAACAGGCGCTGCACGACCTGCTCCACGGCAACGTGGCCCCGGCGGATCGGCGCGAAGCCTTGCAGGGGATGCGCGACACGCTCGTGCGGGCGCGCATGGCCCTCGACGACCTGCGTGCCGGGCTTCGGCAGACCGAGGCGCGCCTCACGCGTGAGCGGACCGAACTCGAGACGGTGCAGCGTCGCCGTTCGCTGGCCGAAGGGATTGGCGACGCGGAAACAGTCGCGATTGCGCAGCGGTTCGAGGCGCAGCTGCTCGAGAAGGTCGGGCTGCTGGAGAAACGTCTCGAGGTCGAGCGCGGTGAGCTGGCGCTGGTGGAACGCGACGTCGAGGAGATGACCACGCAGTTCAAGGCGGCGCAGGCGGGGGTGGGGTCGGGACTTCGTTCCGGCGCGGTGGAGGAGGCGACGGGTGACCCGCTCTCGCGTGATGCCGCACTCAACACGGAGCTGGATGGGCTCGGTCGCGCCCAGCGCCGGGCCACTCACGAGGCCGACGCCGACGCGAAGCTCGCAGAGCTGAAGCGTCGCATGGGGTTGTAGCTGCGCCCCGTCGTGGCCGGCGCCCTGGCGCTGGCGTGTCCCCTGGCCCTCTCGGCGCAGGTGGGACGCACCCAGGTCCGATGCGCCGGCCAGGTGATCACCGACGTGGTGATCCGCACCGAGCCGCCTTCGTTCGGTCCTGCCGTCGAGCGCTTTCCGTGGTTGGGGCGATCAGTGACCAAGGTGCACCGGACGACGTCGCCGTCGGTGATCCGGGCGCTGCTGGTCCTCAAGGTGGGGGATCGGTGCACGCCGCTGCGTCGATCGGAAAGCGAGCGCCTGCTGCTGGCGATGCCGTTCATTGCCGATGCGTCCGTGACGGCCTACCCGGATGGTGCCGGGGTTCGCATCGAGGTGGTCACGATCGACGAACCACAGGTCGTGCTGGACGCGGGGATCAAGGGGACCTCCCCGTATGTGTCGCGCTTCACGGCGGGGAGTGCCAACCTCCTCGGCAATGCGGTGTACGCGTCGGCGCAGTGGCGTGATGGCGGGTTCTATCGCGACGTCTTTGCCGGTCGTTACACCAACTACCAGCTGTTCTCGCGGCCGTACCAGCTCGACGTGCGGGGTGGCCGGCGTGAGCTCGGGTACGACTGGTCGGGGCAGGTGGCGTTCCCGTTCCTCACCGACGTGCAGCGTTTCGCCTGGCGGCTGTCGACCGGTGGCAGCCAGGAGTATGCGCGGTTCTTTCGCGGGCAGGAGCGCCCGGCGTCGGTGCCCGTGCGACGGGAGTTCATGGAGGGGAGCGTGCTCGGGCGCATCGGGCCGTCGGCGCGCATGGGGCTCATCGGCGCGCAATTCTCGGTGGAGGACGCGGAACCCGGCCGGACCCCGGTGGTGATCACGCCGGCCGGGATCGTGGCCGACACGACGAGTGCGCTGGTGGATCGTTATGCACCGTATCGCAGCGTGCGCCTGAACGCGCTGCTGGGCTTTCGTCGGCTGCGGTTCCGGCGCGTGACCGGGTACGACGCGCTCGATGGCCCGCAGGACCTGCGCACGGGGGTGCAGTTCAGCTCGACGATCGGGCGGAGCCTGCCGACCTCGCGTGGGGCGTCGCGCGGGGAGTCGTACATGGGCACGGAACTCTACGCAGGCATTGCCGGCGGGCGGACCTTCGCGGCGATCGATGCGGACGTGGAGGGACGGCGCAGCGACGTGGGTGACTGGAGTGACCTGGTGACGAACGGGCGGGCGGCGTGGTACCTGCGTCCGCACCGGCGTCACCTGGTGACCCTGGACCTGGCGTGGTCGGCGGTGCGCGACTCCCGGGCCCCGGTCCAACTCTCGTTTGCCGACCGGCGCGGCGGGCTCCGCGGCTATGACCGCTCGTGGATTGGCGGCGGGAGTCGCGTGGTGGTGCGGGGCGAGGAGCGATGGCGCATCGCCAACATCCGGGGCTCGGCCTCGGTGGGCGTCGCGGCGTTCGTGGACGCCGGCGTGATCCACGCGAGTGACTCGCCGTTAGGCATGTCGAGCGGGTGGCGGCAGTCCGTGGGCGCCTCGGTGATCGTGGCCGCGCCGGCCCGGTCCCAGCGGATGTGGCG
>JAEUJK010000535.1 GCA_016794735.1 Gemmatimonadota bacterium
CGAGGCGGACGCGACCGCCGCCCGGGTGCAACAGGCGTTTGGGGCTCCGCTGCTCATCGGCGGACGGGTGGTGGACGTGCGTGCCTCGATCGGGCTGGCCACCGCGCGTGATGGCCAGGATGCCGACGAGGTGCTGGCCGACGCGGATGTGGCGATGTACAGCGCGAAGGCGATGGGACGCGGTCGCAGCGCACGGTTCACCGATGCCATGCGCGCCGAGGTCGTCGAGCGACACGAAATCGAGACCGACCTGCGCCGCGCCCTCGAACGCGACGAGTTCGAGGTGGTCTACCAGCCCCAGGTGAACCTGCGCACGGGCGAGGTGATCGGGGCCGAAGCCCTCGTGCGCTGGCGCCATCCGGAGAAGGGCGTCATTCCCCCGGCCCGTTTCATCGGCATCGCGGAACAGTCCGACCTGATCGTCACGATCGGGCGCCGCGTGCTCGGCGCCGCCGCGCACGACGTGCGGCGCTTCTCGCAGGTCCAGGGCAGCAGCCGCTTTCACGTCGCGGTGAACTTCTCGCCACGGGAGCTGAGCACGGGAGCCCTCGCCGACGTGCTCTCGAGCGTGACGCAGGACGCCGGGATCCCGACCAACATGGTCATGGTGGAACTCACGGAGAGCGCCTTCGCCGCGGACGAGGGGGCGATCGCCACGGAGCTGCAGCGCCTGCGTGCGCTCGGCGTTCGCATTGCCCTGGACGACTTCGGGACGGGATACTCGGCGCTCGCGTACCTCCGCAAGTTCCCGATCGACATCATCAAGGTGGACAAGAGCTTCGTGTCGTGGGTCCGCCGCGATGCCGCCAACGACGGTGTCACCCGGGCGATCGTCTCGATGGCGCGCAGCCTGTCGTTGGACACGATCGCCGAAGGGGTCGAGACCGACGACCAGGTGGCGTGGCTACAGGGGATGGGCTGCACGATGGGCCAGGGATACCTGTTTGGGCGGCCCGTGTCGGCCAGCGAGTTCGAGGAGATGCTGCGCGGCTGGAACCCGGCGCGGTATGCGTCGCGGGCGCCGGCGCCCCTGGCGTGAGCGCGGTCGGTCGTTAGGCGCTCGGGAGTCCGGCGCAACGCGGCGCCGTGCCTAACAACCCGAACAGCCCTTCCGCCGCCGATCAGGGCGGCAGGCGTCGTGGTACGCGGCCACCACGACCCCATCGCGCATGACCAGGAGCTGGTCGTCTTCCGGGGTGAATGCCTTGTGGCAGAACGCGCACCACAACGCCACCTCCGCCGCCGCGTCCCCTGGTTCCACGGGCACGGCGCCTACGGGGTGCCCTCGGACGGCGTGAAGGTCAGCGCCGCCGAGTTCATGCAGTACCGCTGTCCCGTCGGTTGCGGGCCATCGGGAAAGACGTGGCCGAGGTGGGCGTCGCAGCGGCTGCACAACACCTCGGTGCGCCGCATGAAGAACGAGTTGTCGGATTCCTCGCCCACAGCCTCCGGCAACACCGGCGCATAGAAGCTCGGCCAGCCTGTGCCACTCTCGAACTTCGTCTCCGACGAGAACAGCGCCTGCCCACAACACACGCAGTGATACATCCCCTTGGCGTGGTTGTCCCAGTACCGGCCGGTGAATGCGCGCTCCGTTCCCTTCTTGCGGGTGACCTTGAACTCCTCGTCACTCAATTGTGCTCGCCATTCGGCGTCGCTCTTGACGACCTTTGACATCAACTCCTCCTCA
>JAEUJK010000650.1 GCA_016794735.1 Gemmatimonadota bacterium
GTAAATGGCGCAGTCCAATCCCGCCCAGGCGCTGGCGAACATTCGCAATACGCCGGAGCTGTGGGAGAAGATCGTCTTCACGTTCTGGTGCCTGGTGCTGTATCGACTGGGCTCCCACATCACGGCACCCGGCGTCGACGCCGTGGCGCTGCTGGACTTCTTCAACAACCAGCAGAGCAACGGACTTCTCGGGCTGTACGACTTGTTCGTGGGTGGCGGCTTGTCCCGCGCGACGGTGTTCGCGCTGGGCATCATGCCGTACATCTCGGCGAGCATCTTCGCGCAGATCGGCACCCAGCTCATCCCGTCGCTCGACAAGCTCAACAAGGATGAGGAAGGGCGGAAGAAGATCACGCAGTGGACCCGGTACTTCACCGTCGCCCTCGCGATGGTGCAGGCTTGGGGCTTTGCCCTCTTCACCGAGTCGCTGCAGGGTGCGGTCGCGAACCCGGGCTTCGGCTTCCGGTTGCAGATGTCGGTGATCCTCACCGCCGGTGCCGTGTTCGTCATGTGGCTCGGCGAGCAGATCACGGAACGCGGTCTCGGAAACGGCGCGTCGCTGATCATCTTCTTCTCGATCGTCGAACGGTTCTGGAGCGCGATCTTCCAGACGTTCAACTTCGTCAGCACGGGCGCCGTGGGTGCGTTCTCGCTGGCCGTGCTGGCCCTCGTGATGGTGGGCGTGGTGGCGGGTGTCGTGGCGCTGACGCTCGCGGCGCGTCGCGTGTTGATCCAGATCCCGCAGCGTACCATGGCTCGCGGCCGCATGCGCGAGGCGGCACGGAACTTCATTCCGCTCCGCATCAACTCGGCGGGCGTGATGCCGATCGTCTTCGCCCAGTCCGTGATCGTCGTGCCGGGCGCGCTGGCGCAGTTCAGCGGCAACCCGGGGCTGCAGCGGGCGGCGGACTTCTTCGCCGAAGGGTCGTGGCCGTACCTGATCGCCTCGGCGCTCCTCATCCTGTTCTTCACGTACTTCTACACGTCGATCATCTTCAACCCGATCGACATCGCCGAGAACCTGAAGAAGCAGGGCGGGTTCATCCCGGGCGTGAAGCCCGGCGCCAAGACGGCGGAGTACGTCGAGCAGGTTGTCACGCGCATCACCCTTCCGGGCGCGCTCTTCCTGACGGCCATCGCGCTGTTCCCCGTGATCATCGCGAAGTGGATCAACGTGCCGTTCCGTTTCGGCGGGACCTCGCTGCTCATCGTCGTCGGTGTCGCCCTCGACACGATGGCCCAGATGCAGCAGCACCTGTTGCTCCGGAAGTACGACGGCTTCATGAAGAAGGGCCGCGTACGCTTCCGCGGACGTCAGGGGGCGACCGGCGGCTTCTAGCTGGTCGTTCGGAGGTCGTTGAACTGGCTTGGTGGACGGCGCCCCGGGTGCCGTCCACTTGTTGTAGTGGGGGTCGCCCCTCTGGCGTCCCCAAGTCCGGTGACGCATTCATGAGTCTGCCGTCTGCCGTCTGCCGTCTGAACCTCTATCGTTTACGACATGATCCTCGTTCTCCTCGGTCCGCCGGGCGCTGGTAAGGGCACTCAGGGCGAAAAGCTCGCTGAGCAGCTTGGTATCCCGAAGGTGGCCACCGGCGACGTCCTGCGGGCGGCAGTGCGCGAGCAGACCCCGCTGGGACTCGCCGCGAAGGCGGCCATGGACCGGGGCGACCTGGTCCCGGACGACGTGATCCTGGGAATCATGAAGGAGGCCCTGGACTCTCCGGCCGCAGCGCGTGGCGCCATCCTGGACGGGGTGGTGCGGACGGTGCCACAGGCCGAGGGGTTGAGCCGCGTGCTCGGCGAACTCGGCCGGCCACTCGATGCCGTGCTGCTATTCGAGATCCAGGACGAGGAACTCGTGGGGCGGCTGTCCGGGCGCACGGTGTGCGAGAAGTGCCAGACGCCGTATGCGGGACTCGAGCCGGGGACCACATGCGCCAAGTGCGGCGGCACGCTGGTGCGTCGCAAGGACGATGAACCCGAGGCGGTGCGGAACCGCCTGAAGAACTATCACGCGCAGACGGCGCCGGTGATTGGCTGGTACGAGCGCACGGGCGGACCACTGCGTCGCGTCGATGCCCTGGGCTCGATGGAAGACGTGTTGGCGCGCGCTCGCAAGGCACTGGGACTGTGATTC
>JAEUJK010000676.1 GCA_016794735.1 Gemmatimonadota bacterium
GGCCCGGACCAGAACATGATCATGGCCCGGGGCAACGCGTACCTCGAGCGATACTTCCCCAAGCTCGACTTCATCCGGACCGCGCGGATCGTCAGCGATTCGACGAAGTAGGGCTCGCGCCCGCACGCGGGTAGGAGATACAGGGGCGGGCCCGTCATGACGGCGGCGCGTCACGACCCGCCCGGCACGCCCCGCACCTGCACCTGCTGACCGTCATCGTGCTCCGTTCTCGCGTCGTTCCTGCCATCGCCCTGGTGCTCGGCCCAACGCTGGCCGCCGCACAACACGCGCACGGCGACGCGTCCGATACCGCGCGCGTGTCCCTCGGTGCGATGGCGACCGGCGTCTATTCGTATGCGTCGCCGGGTCCGCTCAAGAGCACCGTCTCCGAGGGATACCTCACGCAGCCGATGTTGGTGGGTGCCTGGCGAACGCGCACGCGTCCGCTGCGCGCCTACGTCACGATCAACGCCGAAGGAGCCACGCTCCGCCGCGGTGAGGTGAACCCCGGGGTGTATGGTGAGGGATATGTGGATCGACGCCATCCGCATACCTGGCTGCATGAAGTGATGCTGGGTGTCGCTGGCGTGCAGCGTGACGTGCGGTGGTCGCTCTTTGGGGGGAAGGGGTTTGTCCCGTTTGGCACCGACGACCCGATGGTGCGGCCGTTCGTGAAGTACCCGGTGAACCACCACCACGCGCAGCTGCTGGAGCGGGCCATGGTGACGGGCGGGTTCGGCTGGCGGCGCGTCACGCTCGAGGCCGCCGTGTTCAATGGGGACGAACCGGAATCGACCACGGACTGGCCTAACGCCGACCGCATGTTCGACTCGTGGTCGACGCGGGTCACGCTGCACCCCATCTCGGCGCTCGAGGTGTCGGCGAGTGCAGCGCGCGTGGAGTCCCCCGAGTTTGCCGCCGGCTTCGGACTCGACCAGCGCAAGCGCGCCGCGAATGTGCGGTATGCCACCGACGGACCGAGCACCCGCTACCTGCTGCTCGAGTACGCGCGCACCCAGGAGTTCAGCGGCGCCGTGCGTGCCTTCGACTTCCATTCATGGTTGATGGAAGGGGCGGTCACCCTGCCCCGCACCTGGACGGTCGCGGCCCGCATCGAGCGGACGATTCGTCCGGAAGAGGAACGCACGACCTCCCCCTTCCGTACGGTCCGCCCACTGCATGACTTCAACATCCTGGGTCGGACGCGGTGGACCAATGTGGCGTTGTCCCTCACCAGCCCGGGTGGGGAAGCGGGGTGGTTCAGGGGTCGTCCCTTCATGGAAGTCGCGTACCACACACCACGCGCCACCCGGCGACCCACCGCGCTGGATCCCGTCGAGTTATTCGGCGCACGCCAGGTCTGGATGTTCTCCACTGGAGTGCGCATACATGCCGGAAGCATGCGTTCCCGTTTTGGGCGATACGCCCCCCTACCCTGAGTCGATCGTGACGATGCGCCTTGCCGCCCTGGCCCTTGCCTGCCTTACCGCTGTCGCCTGCCGCGACGAGAAGGGAGGAACGGTCGACCCGCCAGTCACCCCCGTGACGCCGTCGGTCATGACGGTGGCGGGGCGTGGCACCGCCAACGCCCGGTACAACGCCGAGGTGTGGGTGCACGGGAACTACGCGTACACGACGACGTGGGGGACGAAGACCGTCAACGCAGTCGCTCGGCAGGGGAACGCCATCTATATCTGGGACATCCGCGGGACCAATCCTGCCCTGGTCGACTCCGTGCTCGTGGCCGGTGTGGGGACCCTCGGCGACGTGCAGGTGAGCCCGGACGGCCGCTATCTCGTGGTGCCGAGCGAGCCGGCCCCCGGATACCTGTTCACCTTCGACCTGACCAACCCGGTCAAGCCGCAACTCGTCTCGACCTTCTCGACCCCCAAGGCCACGCGCGGCATCCACACGGCGGAGATCCAGGTGATCGGCGGCAAGCTGTACGCCTTTGCCTCGATCAACACCGGGAACGGGCATCCGGCGCGGATGATGATCGTCGACCTGTCCACGCCGGCGTCCCCGCAGGAGGTGTGGACCCTCGACATCTCCGGATCGTTTGTCCACGACGTCTTCGTGCGTGACGGGCTCCTGTTCACCGCGCAGTGGGACAACGGCATGGTGATCCACGACATCGGGGGTGGCGGGCGCGGGGGCACGATCACCAACCCGGTGCGGGTGGGCGGGATCGCGACCACGGGTGGCAAGGTGCACAACATCTGGTGGATGCACGACGGATCCAACAAGCGGTTTGTCTTCGTGGGCGAGGAAGGACCGGCCACGCTGTTCTCCTCGTCGTCGGGAGACATCCATGTCGTCGACATCTCCAACCTCGACGCGATGCGCGAAGTGGCCCTCCTCCGCGTGACGGGCGCCGGGACGCACAACTTCTCGGTGGACGAGGCCAACGGCTTCCTGTACGCGGCGTACTACAACGCGGGGGTGCAGGCCCTCGACGTGCGTGGTGACCTGTCCACCTGCACCACGAGCCAGCGCGCCGCCGACGGCCGCTGCGACCTGCGCCTGATGGGCCGCCTCAAGGCGATCGGCTTGCAGGACCAGGGCGCGGTGTTCGTCTGGGGGGTGCATTACACTGGAGGCAGCCTCTACGCCTCCGACATGATCAACGGGATCTGGAAGATCGCCCCGCTCCGTCGATGAACGCGGCCACGCGTCTTGGCCTCGCCGCCTGCACCATGCTGGCCGCCTGCGCCTCTGGCGGTTCCGGGGGCGTCACGGCGGGTACGGCAACGGTATCGACCAGGCAAAGTGACGTGATCACGCAGGTCGAGATCGACTCGACCCTCGGCCTCACGAGTGCGCTGGACGCCGTGCAACGCCTGCGGCCGCGCTTCCTGCGCAACTCGGGGGCGCGCAGTGTGCGCGCGACCGAGTCCGGGCCGGTGGTCCGCGTGGACAACGAGATGGTCGGCGGGGTCGAGGCACTTCGCACGATCGGCCTCAGCGAGATTGGCGAGATCCGGTATTACAGCGCGGTGGATGCCACGGCGCGGTTCGGGGGGATCACGAACCGTCCGCTGATCCACGTCATCCGTCGAACCCGCGGGCGCCAGAGCCCGTAACATCCGCCTGCCCGATCGGGTGGTCCCCACGTCACTGTGCGCTTGACGTAAGGGGCTTTCGGCTGCTCCTTTGGTCCGGTTCGGGAACCCCCTCCGCCTTCCTCCCGGCGGTTCTCGTCCACGACCCCCTCATCCCATCGGAGGTTGCGATGTCGTTTTGCCGTCAGTGGCTATCCCTCGGCGCGCTCGTTGTTGCGAGTCTCGCCAATCCCCCCAGCGCCGCGGCGCAGGGCGGGGCAACCGTGCGTGGCACGGTCACCAATGCGTCGTCCAGCGCTCCCGTCGCGGGTGCGCAGGTGTTCGTCGTCGGCACCCGCTTTGGCGGCGTGACCGGCACGGACGGGCGCTACACCTTCTCCGGCGTCCCGGAAGGCACGATCGTCGTGCGCATCCGGGCCCTCGGGTACCAGCCGGTCGAAAAGACGGTGACCATCGCGGGGACGGCCCCGGTCACCCTCGATTTCACGGTGGCCTCCGCCCCGGTCTCGCTCGATGAAGTCGTCGTGACGGGAACGGCCGGCTCGGCGCGCAAGCGCGAGGTCGGCAACTCGATCGGCCAGGTGAAGGTGGCCGACGCCCCCGAAGTGCCGAGCACGGTCTCGCAGATGCTCAACGGCCGTTTGGCCGGGGTCAGCATTGCGGGTGGCACGGGCAACTCGGGGTCGGGCCAGGCGATCCGCCTCCGTGGCACGACGTCGGTGGCGCTCACGAACCAGCCGCTGATCTATATCGACGGCGTGCGGACGCGCTCCGATGAGTATCCGCGCAACGGCATCTTCACCGGCACCACGCAGCGTGGCGCCAACGTGTATGCCAGCCCGCTCAACGACATCAACCCGGACGACATCGAGCGCATCGAGGTCGTGAAGGG
>JAEUJK010000700.1 GCA_016794735.1 Gemmatimonadota bacterium
ATGCCGCGATCGTACGGCGAGGGATTCAGGGGAGGACGCGTCGCGACGTCAGTGGACGGCTTCCCACATGAACGTCACGCTCCCGAACGCTGCCTTGAGCCGGAACTCGAGCTCGCGTTGCGCCTCGGCCGCCGTCCGGGCCGACGTGGCCGCATCGGCGGCCTCCGCGGCGAACGAGGCACTGACCCCGCGAATGATGCGCTTGACCAGGGCCACCGAACGCGGGTTCACGCTCAGCTGCCGGATGCCGAGCCCCACGAGGACAAAGGCGAGGAGTGGTTCCGACGCCATCTCACCGCAGACGCAGACCTCGAGCCCCGCCTGGTGCGCCACATCGGCGGTGCGCCGGATGAACCGGAGGATCGCCGGATGCAGCGGGGTGAAGCGTTCGGCGAGGTTGGCATTGCCACGGTCGACTGCCAGCGAGTACTGCACAAGGTCGTTCGTCCCGATGGAGAAGAACTCGGCCTCATCGAGGAAGGTGTCGATCGCCATCGCCGCCGCCGGCGTCTCGATCATCACGCCTAACGGGACATCGCGCTTGTACGCCACCCCGCGCGCGTCCAGCTCGGCCATCGCCTCGCGCAGCAGGGCGCGGGTGGCTCGGACCTCGTCCAGGGTCACGACCAGCGGGAGCAGGATGCGGACGTCACCGCGCAGCCCGGCCCGCAGGAGGGCGCGCAGCTGCGTCTTGAACAACTCGGGCTCGTCCAGGCACATGCGGATCGCACGCCAGCCGAGGAACGGGTTGGGCTCGTGCGGATATCCACCGACGGGCAGCTTGTCGCCGCCGATGTCGAAGGTGCGGATGATGACCGGGTGGCCGCCAAAGGCCTCGACGACCCGTGCGTATTCGCGATACTGCTCTTCCTCGTCCGGCATCGTGGCGCGTCCGACGACGAGGAACTCGGTGCGCATGAGCCCGACCCCCTCGCCCCCGGCGTGCGACGCCGCGGCCGCCTCCTCCGGGAGGTCCACGTTGACGCGCACCGTGATGCGTACGCCATCGGTGGTGAGCGCCTCGGCCTCCGCCGTCTTCTGGAGTTCGGCCTCGTCCTCCTTCTCGAGGATCGCCCGGCGCTCGAAGGTCTTCACCTCCGCCGCGCTGGGATTCACGATGACCATGCCGCTCGAGCCATCGAGCACCAGCTGCTCGTCGCCGCGCAGGCGATGCAGCGCCTCGCGCAACCCCACCACCGCCGGGATGCCTAACGACCGCGCGAGGATGGCCACGTGGGACGTTCGCGTCCCGGACTCCGTGGCAATGCCGGCGATCGCCTCGCGGTCGAGCTGGACCGTGAGGCTCGGCGTCAGGTCATGGGTGACGAGGATCGCGTTCGCCCCCTTGCGCACGTCCACCGGGTCGTGGTCGCCCAGCCCGAGCATGAGCGAGAGGACGCGGATGTGGACATCGGTGAGGTCCCCCACGCGTTCGCGCAGCATCGGCACCGGGCTTCGCGCGAAGTGCTGGCGGAACTCCTGCATCACCACGTCGAACGCCTTCTCGGCGCCGAGGTTCTGGCGGATGTACGCCTCGACCTGGGTCGTGATCGCGCCGTCGTCGAGGATCATGCGTTGGGCCTCGAAGATCGACGCCTCCTCCACGCCGGCATTGCGCGACGCGCGTTCGCGCACGGCGTCCAGTCGCTCACGGGCCCGCTCGAGCACTTCCTTGAAGCGGGCGATCTCCGCCGGGATTTCCTCGTCGGGGATGATCCGCTGCGGCACATCCGGGACCTCCCAACGCAACAAGTGCACGGGACCGATGACGATCCCGGGCGATGCGGAGATGCCGGTGAGCACGCGTTCCATGCGCTAACGCTCCCCGAAGCGGTTCTCGAACAGCGTGTGCAGGGCGTGCACCGCTTCCTCGGCGTCCGGCCCGTCGGCCCGCAGGAGCACGGTGGACCCGCATTCGGCGGCGAGCATCATGACCCCCATGATGCTCTTGCCGTTCACCTCGAGGTCGTCGCGCGCCATGGTGATGTCGCTCCGGAACTTCGCCGCCACCTTGACGATCTCGGCCGCGGGGCGCGCGTGAATGCCGTTGCGATTCGTGACTTGCAGGGCCCGTTCGATCATGCGAACACCGTGGCGAAAAGGACGAGCAGCACCAGCAATCCCACACTCCACTTCCACAACTCGTACCGCCCCTGCAATCG
>JAEUJK010000746.1 GCA_016794735.1 Gemmatimonadota bacterium
GCCCCGATCCTGCGCGAGCGTTCCGGCCTGGGTGCCGACGCGTTAGGCATCGGGATGAACCCCGAGTTCCTGCGCGAGGGAGTGGCCGTGGAGGACATGCGGCAACCCGATCGCGTCGTGCTCGGTGTCACCGACGACGCCAGCCGTGAGCGCCTCACGGCGCTGTACGCCCCCTTCAACTCGCCCCTCGTCTTCACGACGCCCACCGGCGCCGAGATGGCGAAGTACGCGTCGAATGCCCTGCTGTCGACGCTGGTCTCCTTCTCCAACGAAATCGCGGCGCTCTGCGAGTCGGTCGACGGTGCGGACGCCGACGACGTCCTGCGCGCCGTTCACGCTGACCGACGCTTCCGGCCGCCGCCATCCCGACCCACGGCACCCAGCACCATCACCTCCTACCTGCTGGCCGGCATGGGGTACGGTGGCTCCTGTTTCCCCAAGGACACGGAAGCGCTCGTTGCGTGGGCCAAGGCGCGCGGGCAGGCCACCCCCATCCTCGACGCGGTGCGTGCCGTGAACGCCGTGCGTCCTGATCGCGTCCTCGAGCTGCTGAAGTCGCGCATCGACCTCAGGGGGGCGGAAGTCGCGGTGCTCGGCCTGGCGTTCAAGCCGGATACCGACGACCTGCGCGAATCCCGCTCGCTCGACATGATCCGCCTCCTGCAGTCCCACGGCGCCCGCGTGCGTGCGGCGGACCCGATGGCGGCCGCCGAAGGCGCGCGACTCCTCGGCGCTGACGTGCAGGTGTCGACGGACGCGGTGGCTGCGCTGCGTGGCGCCGATGCCGCGGTCCTTGCCACCGCCTGGCGCGAATACACCGCGCTCGATCCCGCCGAGGTTCGCCGCGTGATGCGTCGCCCGCTCGTGCTGGATGCGCGCCGCGCCCTCAACCGCGCGACGTGGAGCGAACACACCGAGTACCTGCCGATCGGGGTCCGCGCATGACCCTCCGGCAGCGCACCACCTGCCGGGCCTGCGACGGCGAGCTGGAGACCTTCCTCGCGTTAGGCGAGCAGCCGCTCGCCAATCGCCTGCGTCGGCGCGACGAACCCGTGGGGGTGCCGCGGTACCCCCTCACCCTCGCCCGGTGCACCGCCTGCGACCTCGTGCAACTCCGCGAGGTCATCGACTCGGCGGTGTTGTTTGCGGACTACGCGTACGTGCCGTCGACGTCGAGCACCATGCACCGACACTTCGACGAGCTGGCGCGGACGTCGATCGCCCGCCTCGGGCTCGGCGGGGCCGATCGCGTCGTCGACATCGGCTCCAACGACGGCCTGCTGCTCTCGGCGTTCAAGCGACACGGGACGCGGGTCACTGGCGTCGAACCGGCCGAGAACCTGGCGCGTCGCGCGACGGAGAACGGGATCCCGACGTTCTGCGGGTTCTTCACCGAAGACCTCGCCCGGCGCATTGCGGCCGACGGCCCGGCCGCCCTCGTGTGCGCGACCAATGTCTTTGCGCACGTGGACGACATCCGCGGCTTCATGCGGGCGGCCCACGCCCTGCTGCGCCCGGATGGAGTGTTCCTCGTCGAGGTGCAGTCCTGGGCGGATACGGTCGAGTCGCTCGCGTTCGACATGACGTACCACGAGCACATGACCTACTACGCGACCGGGCCGCTGGCGGCGATGTGTCGCCGCGAGGGGCTGGAGCTGCTCGACGTGGACCGCGTGAGCACCCACGGTGGGTCGTTGCGCGCATGGATCGGCCGTCCCGGACATGCGATCGCGAATCCGGACCGGGTCGCGGCGCGCAT
>JAEUJK010000782.1 GCA_016794735.1 Gemmatimonadota bacterium
GATGGGCGGCGGTATGCGTACGCACGTGACGGCCGCGTGTACGTCGCCCGCCTGGGCGAGGGAACGCCCCGCCAGATCGCCGGCCCCGACACGGGGCGCGCCGCGGAGGCCGACACCAGCGCCGCCGCGCGGCAGGCACGCGCCAATGCGCGCTTCGCGGTCGCGCGCTGGTCGCCCGGGGGCGAGCACCTGCTGCTCACGAATCCCCAGGGCTTCTGGGTTGCCGATGCCGCGACCGGCCAGCGCGAGCTGCTCCTCGCGACCGACACGCTGCCGGCCAGTCCTCGTTATGCACCGGTGGCCTGGTCTACCGATGGACGGCACGTCTACTTCAGCTACGCCTCACGCACCCAGTGGGAGCGCGGCCTCGTCCGGCTCGACCGCACGTCGCGGCAACGCGAGGAATTGGTGAAGGACGCCCGGCTCTACCAGGGGTTCCGCCTGTCGAAGGATGGCACCCGCCTCGTCTACACCGCGGGAGAAGGCAACCGGCCCGGTGAGCTCTACGCCGCCGACGCATCGCTGCGATCCCCCCGCGCACTGACCGCGTCCAACCCCCAGCTCGCCAACAAGGCCCTCGCGCGCACGCAGCTCATCACCTACCACGATGTCGACGGGCGCACCCGCTACGGCGTCGCCTACCTCCCGGCCGGCTACGTGGCCGGCACCCCCGCCCCAACGCTGTTCAACATCTACGAGGATTTCTTCGACGACACCTTCGATGCCTCGGTGAACGTCTTCACCTCGGCCGGATACGTCGTGGTCAAGCCATCGGTGGCCTTCGAGACCGGCTTCCCTGGCGAGGCCTGGCTCAAGGGGGTCACCTCCGCGGCCAATCACCTCATCGAGCGCGGGATCGCCGATTCGGCGCGGCTCGGTGTCTTTGGCACGAGTTACGGCGGATACGCGACCAACCTGCTCATCACGCAGACGCCGCGGTTCAAGGCGGCCGTCAACGTCTCGGGCAAGGTGGACATGATCTCGTTCTACACCGACAGCCCGCGCCTGGGCGTGCGGAACATCCACGCCGCCGAGAAGAGCCAGGACCGCCTCGGTGCCACCCTGTGGCAACAACCTCAGAAATACGTCGCGCACTCGGCCATCATGTTCGCCGATCGCATCACGACGCCGCTGATGCTGGTCACCGGTGAGCAGGATTCCAACGTGCCGGCCGACAATTCCCGCGAGATGTATTACGCGCTGCGTCGCCTCGGGAAGGACGTCACCTGGGTCAACTACATGAACTCGGGTCACGGGACGCCGGGCACCAACGCGGCGGAGTTCGTTGACTACCACGAGCGCCTGCTCGCGTTCTTCGACCGGCACCTCAAGCCGGCACCCGCACCGGTGGTGGAGGCCACCTCACTCACCGGCGAGCCGCTCTATCGCAACACCCCCACGGGCGCGGCGGCCACCCGGATGTCGGAGCAGCTCGCCGATGCGCGTCGCGCATGGCGCCTGGCACCGGAGAACGCGGATTCCATCATCTGGTACGGACGCCGCACGGCGTACCCCGGCGCGTTCAACGACGCGATCGCGATCTTCAGCGAGGGGATCGCGAAGCACCCGACGGACGCGCGGATGTACCGGCACCGCGGCCACCGCTACCTGAGCGTGCGCCGCATCGACGACGCGATCGCCGACTTCGAGAAGGCCGCCGCCCTGGTGCGCGGCAAGCGCGACGAGGTCGAGCCCGATGGACAGCCGAATGCGCGGGGCATCCCCACCAGCACCCTGCA
>JAEUJK010000793.1 GCA_016794735.1 Gemmatimonadota bacterium
GCGTCAGCTGCTCCGCACCGGGCGACGACCTTCGCGCAACGGGGTGAACATCCGCGTGAATTCCGGCATGCGAGCCAGCAACTCCGCCGGGGCGCCACCCCCGAGCTCGGTGAAGTCCCGCACCAGGTGCGCCTGGTCGAAGTATCCGCAGCTCACGGCCACACTCGCCCACTGGCCGGGTTCGTCGCGCCAGGTGGCCAGCACGCGCTGGAACCGCCGCAACCGCGCCAGCAACTTGGGGTTGATCCCCACCTCCACCTGGAAACGTCGCTGCAATTGCCTGAGGGTCGTCGACAACTCGGCGGCCACCTCACTCATCGACACGGCACCGTGCTGCGCCTCGATCCGGGCGATGGCTTGCGTGACGAGGTCGCCCGGGCCGCGAGCGGTCGTGCACAAACGGGTGAGTGCATCTGCAAGGCCAGAGAGCGCGGCCTCCGGGCCGGGCGACGCGTGAAGTCCCGGGAACATCGCGCCGACGTCACGCCATGTATCCGTGAGCGACGACATGGGGCGATGCAGGACACACGCCCCCGCCGGGGTGAACCGCGCCGCCACGAGTGAGACCGCGCCGGTTGGCGCTACGGCAAACGGTCGCGTGATCTGTCCCACGAGGATCACCGGCGGCTGGCGCCGCACTGCTCCATCGGGTCCATGGGCCTCGAACGCGTCGCCGAGGTTGATGATCAGCTCCGGACTTCCATCGGGGAGGGCAGGCTCCGGCGGCCCACCGCCCGCCGGCCCGGCGAGGGTCCAGAAGCAGCGCACAAAGGGCGCAAGCTGCGGTGCTGGTGGGTGCTCTGCGTACTCCATCGCGTCGTATGTGTCGGCGTTGCCGGGTGAAGCCACCGGGAATGTCGCTTTCGTCCAATGCCGCGGGAGGGGCCGTGGCCATCTTTCGGGCTCCCCATGACATGGTGCCTCATGCGCGTTCGAACGATCCCGGTCCTCATGTGCCTCGGTGCCCCGCTGGTCACGGCGCAAGGCAGGCCTGCGATCGGCGGCACCTGGGTGTACCAGGCGGGGACGGCGCCGTCGACCCTGCCAGCGGCTCCCAGTGGGGTGATGGGGGCCCGCTTTGGGGTCGAGGTCGACGGGAGCGCGGTCGTCCTGAAGCGCCTCGCGCGCGACCGCAGCATGGTGACCCGCATCGCGGTGGATGGCTCGCGTGCGACGACACGCGTCACGGGACGAATCTGCGAGGGAGAGTCGCAGCTGCACGAGACGGCCACCTGGGATGGTGATGCCCTCGTCCTCACGATTGCCGGGCAGACCCCGGCAGGGGGCGGCGAGATGCGGGCCAGCAACGCGCGTCGCATCCTCCGGCCCGAGGGACCAGATCGCCTCGTCGTCGAAGGGACGATGGTGCAGGGTGGGCAGCCGCGGCAGGTGGGATCGGTGTACGTGCGCACCAACGATCCGATGCCGGCGGAAGACGTGGCGTTCCATGGGACAGCGGCAACCATCGCGCGACTCGGCTGGCTCGGAAGCTCCTGGGTGGGGACCACGGGTCAGGTGACCACCGAAGAGCGGTGGACGCCGGCTGCGTCTGGCGGGATGATCGCCGTGTCCCGCACGTTGCGTGGCCCGGCGCTCGCGGGCTTCGAATTCCTCTGCATCGTCGAACGCGGGGGAACGCTGGTGTACGTGGCGATGCCCGATGGTCGCCAGCCACCGACCTTCTTCACCCTCACGGGGATCACGGACGGGAGCGCCGTCTTCGAGAATCCGGCCCACGACTTCCCGAAGATGATCCGCTACTCCCTCTCGCCCGATGGCACGACCCTGGAGACGATGATCGCCGGCGCCAACGGCGCGCGGCCGCAAACCGTGTCGCTCAAGAAGGTGCCCTGAGTCGGCGGGTCAGGGGTGTAGCCGCGCATCAACCACACCACGCACGATGCGAATGTCGGCCGGGGTGGTGCGACAGCAGCCACCAATCCATGACGCGCCCGCGTCGAGCCATTCGTCCAGGAACGTGGTGAACCGCTGCGCCTGCCCTTCCCAGCAGCGCCCGACGGCGTCCCACACCTCACCGGAGTTAGGGTAGACGACGACAGGCTTGCTGGTCTGCGCCCGCATCGTGCGCACCAGGGTGGTCACGAGCGAGGGATCCACGCAGTTGACCCCGATGGCCACCACCTGCGGTTCCTCGTCGAGGAAGGCGGCGCAATCGGCCACGGGATCACCGGCCGAGGTGTGCGCGCCATCGCGACAGGTGAAGCTCACCCAGGCGCGGGCGGTGTGCCGCTCGCGCAGCACGCGCACGATGGCCTGTGCCTCCAGCAGTGAAGGCAACGTCTCACAGGCGAGGAGGTCCGGCCCCGCATCCATCAAGGTCGTCAGGCGCGGGCGATGGAACGTGACGAGCGCCTCCTCCGAGAGGCCGTAGTCGCCGCGATACTCGGAGCCATCGTGGCGCGTGGCGCCATAGGGACCGACCGACGCGGCGACGCGCAACTGACGCCCGGACTCCGGATGCGCCGCGTGAAAGCGGTCGCGGGCCGCCGAGGCGAGACCAACCGAGTGTTGCAGGAGCCGCGTCGTCTCGGCGGCGGTGAAGCCGCGGGACGCAAAGCCCTGGTAGCTCGCCTGGTAACTCGCCGTGATGGCGATGTCGGCGCCCGCCTCGAAGTAGTCGAGGTGCACGTTCTCGATGGCACGCGGGGCGTCCGCGAGCAAGCGCGCCGACCAGAGGGAATCCGAGAGATCGTGCCCGCGCGCACCGAGTTCGGTGGCGAGTCCCCCGTCGAGGACGACCAGCGGTGGTATGGTGTTCAACGCGGGAGCGCGTTCCACGCCGCTTCCGTCACGGCGTCGAGCTGCCGTTCCATGAGGATCACCCACTTGCCCTGGCGACGCACCAGCAGCGTCTCGAGCTCGGTGTACGTCGCCGTCTTCACACCGGCCTTGTCGATCGTGGTGTACTTGAACACACCGGTCTCGAACGCGGTCTCGGCGTCATCCTGTCGCTTGCTGAGCCGGAACTCCACCGTCGCGCGATTGCCCTTGGCCTTGTCGTCGACCATGCCTTGTCCCCAGCGGACCAGCGTGGAACGAATGGACGCCGTACCGCTCCTGCTGACCACCACCGCGTCGGGGTGATAGACACGCCCCATGGCGGCGATATCCTGGTTCACGACCGAGGCCGCGATCGGCGCCCACACGTCGGCGTCGATGGCCGCAGCGGTTCCCTTGGCCTGGGCGCGCAGCGGGCCGACGTGCGCGACGAAAAGCCCGAACCACAGGGCGACGGCGAGACGGATCATCAATGGCTCCGAAGAGGGACAGGATGAAGTACGCTGCGAAGGGGCGGTGGGGGAAGTCGCGCGTCGCGAACGGCGTCCGCCCGCTGATCCGGAGCGGTAGGCTCATTAGCATACATCCATGGAGATTTCTGCACTCGACTTCGAGCGCGGCGGCGGTTTCGTCACCGTGATCGCACAGGATCATCGCACCGGGGCCGTGCTCATGGTGGCACGCGCCGACCGGGAAGCCATGGAACGCACGCTGGCCACCGGGGAGATGCACTACCACTCGCGCACCCGCGGCCTGTGGCACAAGGGGGCGACAAGCGGCAACGTGCAGCGCGTGGTGAGCCTCACGCCGGATTGCGATCACGACGCGGTGCTCGCGCGCGTGATCCCGGCGGGGCCGGCGTGCCACACCGGGACGGTGTCGTGTTTTGGGGAACCCGGACGCGCGGGAGACGTGGTCGGTGAACTCCAACAAACGATTGCTGCTCGGCAGGCCGCGCTGGTTCACGGCGAGCCGGCAACGAGTTACACGCAGAAGCTGCTGGGCGATCGCAACCTGCGGCTCAAGAAACTCGGGGAGGAGGCGTCGGAGTTGGCGGTGGCCTGCGCGGATGAAGACCACGCGCGCGCCGTGGAGGAAGGTGCCGACTTGGTGTATCACACGATGGTCGCACTGGCCGCGATCGGCGTGAGCTGGGACGACGTCCGCGGCGTCCTGCACGCGCGTCACAGCTGAGCAGGCCGGCCGGAGGCGCTACAGCGGCGCCACCGGCCTCGATAGCATTCTGAGGCGGTTCACACGGGAGGAATCATGTCCGGGCGTCAGATCGGAGGGATCGCCCTGCTCGTCATCTCGGCGTTCATGCTCCTGGGCTTCCTGCGCGTGGGGGCCGGGCTGGCGTCGCTGACGAGTGTGTCCGCGCTCCTCCTGACGGTGGCCCTCCCGGGGATCGTGGGGTTCAAGCTGTTGCGCAGCAGTCGCGGTTCGAGCGACCGCATCAACGAGCTGCGCGACCAGACGATCGAATCCGAACTGCTCAAGCTTGCGCGACAACACCAGGGTCGGCTCACGGTCAACGACGTGGTGACCGCACTGGCGCTCCCGGCCGCGCAGGTCCAGGAGCGGCTCGACGCGATGGTGCGTC
>JAEUJK010000842.1 GCA_016794735.1 Gemmatimonadota bacterium
CGCGGCGGGCCCTTCCGCACCATGGACGCGATCGGCGCGGGTGCGCTCGTGACACGACTCGAGCGGCTCAACGATCGGTTCCCGGGGCGGTTCGTGCCGGCAGACCTCCTGGTGCACATGGCGCGGCGTGGTGAGCGGTTCTATCCGCCGACGGGGCATCCGCTGGGCTGACGTGTCTCGCCGGTGGAGGCGCAGGCACCGCGTGTGACCCGTATCACACCCTAACGAGGGTTTGACGGGGGGTCGACCGACGGGGCCCGAGGCGCGAGATTGCGGCAGGCGGGGCGCGGGGCGTGGCCTGAAAACCGGGCGAATCGGCCGTCGACACGGCCGTGGCCGCCGAAAATCTGCTCCACGTAAGTCGTTGCCCGGCAACGAGTTGCAAATTCTCCCCACGGTCGAGGCCGTTCGGTCGCGACCAGACGTTGACGAATGACGCTTTCGCAGGGTCTACCCGTACAGAACGACGACGCGGCCATCGTGGCGCGGGTGCTCGCCGGAGATACCGGGGCATACGCGATCCTGGTGGCGAAGTACCGGGCGCAGTTTGCCCGGTACGCGGTACGGATGTTGGGGTCGCGGGAGGATGCGGAAGAAGCGTTGCAGGATGCGCTCGTCCGCGCCTATCGCTCCCTGGCAAAGTGTGATGACCCCGAGCGGTTCGGGTCGTGGCTCTTCCGTATCCTCGCGAACCGGTGCCGGACGACCGGAACGCGCCGCGGGCGTCGCGAGAAGACGTTTGTGCGGGACGAAGGGGCCTTGCTGGACGCGGCACACGAGCATCCGGCGGAGCGGGCGGCGTGGCGGGAGGAGATCGATCGCGCACTGGCTCGATTGGACGCGGAACAGCGGGAGGCATTCCTGCTGAAGCACGTGGAAGATCTGGGGTATGAAGAGATGTCGGAGTTGACGGGGGTGGGGGTGTCGGCACTCAAGATGCGAGTCAAGCGGGCCTGCGAACGCATGCGGGTCCTGCTCCAGGAGGCCCAAGGGTGAACGAACCAGAATTCGACCTATTCATCGCGAAGGTGGCGCGCGAGCTCAAGGAGCCTGTTGAGCTCGATGCGCAATTCGATGCGCGGGTCATGGCATCACTCGCGCCCGCGGTGATTTCGCTCGACAGCCGCCGTGCGCCGACGCCGTGGTATCGTCGGCAACTCAGCGTGCCGGCGCCCATTGCTGGCCTGGCCGCTGCGGCCGCGTTCGCCGGCATCGCCGCGATCGGCATGCTCGCTCGCGAACCCCAAGGGTCCACCCTGGCAGCTGGTTCTGCCGAAACCCTGGTCCGCGTGAACGATTCGCCGGACCGCGAGGCGGTGGTCACCGCCCCTGTGCAGTTCGTGTTCGTTGCCCCATCGACCTCGCGTGTTGAGCTGATCGGTGCGTTCAACGACTGGCAACCCACCCCGATGGCGTTCGACGCCGCCGCGCAGGCGTGGCGCGTCACCCTGAGCCTGCCGGTGGGGGTGCACGAGTACCAGTTCCTCATCAATGGCACGCAGCACGTGGTCGATCCCACGGCACCGCAGACCGCGAGTGACTTCGGGTCGCCCAACTCGATCGTGAAGGTCACGCCGGTCCCATGAAGAACGTCCGCGCCCTCTCCCTCCTCTTCGGTTCGCTCGCGCTCTCGGCGTGGACCGTCCTCACGGACGACCAGCGCCTCGTGGGTCGTCTCGACGACAAGACGCGGGAAGCAGTGGTCGCAGTGGTCGAGGCGGCGCGCCAGGACGGGCTGCCCACCGAGCCCATCATCGACAAGGCGCTCGAGGGAGCCAGCAAGAAGGCCACCGGCACGCAGATCGTTGCGGTGGTGCGTTCGCTCGTGAGCGACCTCAAGCGCGCACGCGAAGCCCTCGGGCCGGCGTCGAGCGTGAAGGACGTCGAGGCCGGTGCGCATGCGTTGCGTGCCGGGATCGCCCTGCAGGAGCTGGAACGGCTGCGCGTGGCGCGCGCCGCGTCCCCGGTGGCGAGTGCGCTCGAGGTCATGACGATCCTCACCAATGATGGTGTGCCGGCCGACAGCATCGGGCCGCGTGTGGTCAGCCTCGTCCTGGCCGGCGCCAGCGCCGAGCAGCTGTACGGATTGCGCCAGGAGATCAAGCGCTTCATGGCGGGTGGTGTGGCTGCACCGACCGCGGCCGCGCTCGGTGGCGAAGGACTGCAGCAGGTCCTCGCACAGCAGGCGGTGACCAGCGGCAATAGCGGCGGTCCGGGGAGCCCATTACCTTCGGTCCGGGGCCAGTCACGTGTGGCGGACCCCCTGGCCACCACGAACGCTGCGGGTGCGGTGCAGGGGAACGCCAATGTCTCCGGTGCGGGCGAAGGAGCGCGTCCGGCTGGTCCGCGGGGGAAGCCGAAACCCAAGCGCCCGTAACGACCCCGTCGCCGTATTCCCGATTCGACCTGGCGCGGTGGGGCCCCTGGCTCCGCCGCGCATCGCGTTTTTAGGGTTGCGATCCTCGCGTTCCTGGCCGGGGAGGCCGGGGCACAGGCCACCCGTACGCGGGACGTGGGCTTTGCGACGGTGGCCTACGACAACGGCCAGACCTTTGGCGCGTTGACGCTTAACGAAACCGCCGTGATCGAGCGGCCCACCGGCGTGCTGACGGCCAACTCCCTGCTCTCGCTGTTCAACGACGGCCGATGGAGCATGCAGGGTTACCTGGCGGGTTCCCGCTTCTCCGCGCCCATGGCCCCGCGTGGCCGGCTCGGCACGTGGTTCAACGACGTGCGTGGGGAGCTCGGGCTGCACACGGCCGCCACCGCGCAACAAGGCTTCATGCCGACCCTGCAGGTCACCGGGGAAACGCGGCTCCACCTCGGCGCGGAGCGATACGCGACACGTGTCGGTGCCTCGGTGGCCCGCACCTTCGATGGCATTGGCTGGCGCACGACCGTGATGGGCGAGGCCGGCGGTTGGTGGCAGGCCAATGCGAGGACCGTGGTGTCGCTCACGACGAAACCCATGCAGTTGCAGTTCGGCGACTTGTTAGGCGACACCGAGGGCACGCTGTCGTGGGTGCGTGGCCGGACCACCTGGGATGCCACCGGCGGCATCCGGGTTGGGGAGGCCGACAAGCGCGAGAGTTTCTGGGGAAGCCTCAACGTCACCTGGCCCGTGGGTGCGGGACTCCAGGCGACGGTATCGGCCGGGAGTTATCCCGTGGACCTCATCCAGGGGCTTCCCGGCGGGACGTACGGGGCATTCGCCCTGCGGCTCCCCGGCGGGCGATGGTCGTTGCGGCGAGCCACGCCAGCGCCGGTCCCGCGACGACGTCCCGAGCGCCCCGAACTGCCAACCACGGAACCGCTCGCCCTCGTGATGGGTGAGGCCCTCGACTCCCTCGGCATTCGCGAGATTCGCGTGTGGGCCCCCGGGGTGCGCGAGGTCGAGATGCTCGCCGATTTCGTCGACTGGATCCCGGTGCCCCTCATCCGGCAGCCAAATGGCGAATGGCAGGGCTACTATCGCGTTGCACCCGGCCTGCACCGGATCAACCTGCGGCTCGATGGCCGCGAGCTGGCGGTGCCGCGCAACCTGGCGCGCGTGCGCGACGACTTCAGCGGTGAAGTCGGGCTCATCGTGGTGAAGTGACGATTACCACCTGTGCGTGCCGGACCCAGCGGCGATAATTCCCGTGTCGTCCCGACCTGACCCTTCCATGCGACCCACGTTTCACGCTCTCCCGCTGCTCATCCTTGCGACCGCCGCCTGTGCCCCGAAGGCTTCCACGGGGAGTGGGGCGGAGTTGCCGCGCACGCGAGCCGAACGCTCGGGGTTCACCGAGACGAGTTCGCATGCCGACGTGGTGGCCTTCCTCGATTCGCTGGGTCGTCGCTTTCGCGTGGCGCGGGGTTCGGTGGGCCAGACGAGCGAAGGCCGTGACATCCCGTATGTGATCGCGTCGCGTCCGCTCTATGCGACCCCCGGGGCGGCGCGTGCCTCCAACCGCCCGATCGTGTATGTGCAGGGGAACATCCACGCGGGTGAAATCGAGGGGAAGGAAGCGCTGCAGGCATTGCTCCGCGACCTCCTCGCCTCGCCCGCCAAGAACGTCCTCGATTCCATCGTGTTGATCGCGGTGCCGATCTACAACGGCGACGGCAACGAGAAGCTGGACGTGCAGGCACGCAATCGCGGTGCGCAGAACGGGCCGGAGATGGTGGGCCAGCGGCCGAACGCCCAGGGACTCGACCTCAATCGCGACTACATGAAGGCGATGGCCCCGGAGACGCAGGGGTCGCTCGCGATGTTCAATCGTTGGGATCCGCATGTCTTCGTGGACCTGCACACGACCAACGGTTCGTACCACGGCTACCACCTCACGTGGGCCCCGTCGCTGAACCCGGCGGCCGAGTTGGTGGGAGCAACGTTTGGCGGGGCGTGGGCGCGCGACTCGCTGATGCCCGAGGTGCAGCGCCGAGTGAAGGCGCGCCACGACGTCAACATCTTCCCCTACGGGAACTTTGCAGGCGACGCCGGCCCGGGCAGCGTGCCGCGTGCCTGGCAGACGTACGACCACCGGCCGCGTTTTGGCACCAACTACTACGCCCTCCGCGGCCGCGTGAGCGTGTTGTCCGAGGCGTACTCCCACGATCCGTTCGCCACACGCGTGCGGGCGACGTACGCCTTCGTGCGCGAGCTGCTCTCACTCGTGGCGGCACGCGGGAACACCGTGCGCGCCCTGGCGGCCCAATCGGATGCGGCAGTGGCCGCGTGGGGTGGGGCCACGCCCAGCCGGGTCCCCGTGCGGGCGCAGCTCACCACGACGCCCAGGCAGGGCGACGTGATCTACGAGGAGCTGGAACGCACCACCGACACGACGCGCCGCGAGCCCGGCGTGCGGGCGGGGATGCGGCGCACAGGGCGGTTTGTCACGCGTCGCATGCCGATCCAGGACCGGTTCACCCCCACGCGCACCGCCACGGCGCCGTGGGGCTACGCGATCCCCGCGAGCGATACCGCCGTCCTGTCCGTGCTCCGGCACCACGGGGTCGCCATGTACGCCACGCGGCGGGAGTGGACGGGGACCACCGGGCCGCAGTTCAGCATCGACTCGACCGT
>JAEUJK010000853.1 GCA_016794735.1 Gemmatimonadota bacterium
GAACATCACCAGCGGGAACACGGCAAAGGAGAGCTGCAGCGAGAGAATGACCTGGCTGAGGATGAGCAGCTGGGCAGTGCCCTGCTCGCCGTACAAGATGGCGGTGATCGCGGCCGGCACAATGGCAATCGCACGCGTCAGCAGGCGGCGCAGCCACGGGCGCATCCGGATGTTGAGGAACCCTTCCATCACGATCTGCCCGGCCAGTGTCCCGGTGAGGGTGGAGTTCTGTCCGGACGCGAGGAGCGCGAGGGCAAACACCCCACTCGCCGCCGTCACGCCGAGCAGCGGCGACAGGAGCTGGTAGGCGTCCTGAATCTCGGCCACCTGCGTGTTGCCGCTGCGGTGGAAGGTCGCCGCGGCGACGATGAGGATGGCCGCGTTGATGAACAGCGCGATGGAGAGTGCAATGGTCGAGTCCAGGAAGGCGTATCGCACCGCCTCACGCTTGCCCTCGACGGACTCCTCGTACTTGCGCGTCTGCACGATGGATGAGTGCAGGTAGAGGTTGTGCGGCATCACCGTGGCGCCGAGGATGCCGATGGCGATGTAGAGCATCTCGCGATTGCGCAGGATCTCCGGCGTCGGGAGGAAGCCACGGGCCACGGCTCCCATGTCTGGCCGCGAGACAAACAACTCGAAGAGGAAGCAGGCGCCGACCACGGCGACCAGGGCAATCACCAGGGCCTCGAGGAGGCGGAACCCCTTGTTCTGCAGGTACAGCACGATCAGCACGTCGAACGCGGTGATCGCCACGCCCCACGGCAGCGGGATGTCGAACAGGAGGTTGAGCGCGATGGCAGTCCCGATCACCTCGGCGAGGTCGCAGGCGGCAATCGCGATCTCACAGAGGACCCAGAGCGCGAAGTTGACGGGCGCCGAGTAGTGATCGCGGCAGGCCTGCGCCAGGTCGCGCCCGGTGACGATCCCGAGCTTGGACGCCAACCCCTGGAGCAGGACGGCCATGAGGTTGGAGATCAGGATCACGCTCAGGAGCGTGTACCCGAAGCGTGATCCTCCCGCGAGGTCCGTGGCCCAATTGCCGGGATCCATGTAGCCGACAGCCACGAGATATCCCGGGCCGGCGAAGGCCAGGAGTTTTCTCCATTTGGACAGGCCGTGCACCGTGACACTCCGGTGCACTTCGGCCAAGGACGGCGCCTCGCGCGTGCGGCGCCAGCCGGGCTCGGCGGGGGGTGGGACAACGACAGGGGGTGACGACACGGCTGCCGCGGGGTAAGGGTGTCCACGAGCGACGCGCCGAAGCGGGTTCGCGTAACTTTTTGTTAGTCTAGGCTAAATCCGCTGCGAGGGCAATGGCTAGCCCGCCGCGTAACGCCGCGCCGCGCCGCCCCGCGATGATCTGGCCGGCGTCTACAAGCCGTCTTTTGCCGCCCGCTGGCGTCGAGCCCAGAGTGGCAGGGTCACCATCGCCCTCCCACTGGAGCCCCCATGAAGTTGCCGAGCCCCCTTCCCCGATTGCGGTTGCCGTCATTGGTCTTCGCCGTGTTCGCCGCTGCGTGCGGCACAGACCCTGCCGCGCCGGTCGATCGATCGCGTGACGATGGGGTTCGAGCGGCCGCGGACGTCAGTCCGGCGGCGGTGCCGGAAGCCGCGGCCGCGGTCCTCTCCGGAAATGCGCAAGCGGTCGCCGCTGCCTCGTTCCTTGTCCCCCCCGGTGCGCCCCTCGCCCCCTTTGTGGAGGCGCGACTGTACGCGATTGCCAATATCGCGATGCACGATGCGCTGAATGCGATACAGCCTCGGTATGAGCGATACGCGCTCACCAGCGCCGCCGCGCCGGGGGCAAGTCCTGCGGCTGCCGTGTTGTCCGCCGCGCACGATGCCATCATCGCGGCCGCCCCCGGAGCCCAGGCCGCAACCGACCAGTGGTATGCGACCGCCATCGCGCCATTGATCGGTCGGTCAGGCGTCATCGAAGGAATCTCGATCGGCTCGCAGGCGGCCGCGGCGATCATTGCCCGACGTGCCACGGACGGGACCGCTGGCGGTGGCGTTGCCCCCTACACACCTGGTGCCGCCATCGGCGACTACCAGTTCACCTTTCCGTTCAATACCCCGACGTTCGACTTCTTCGGGACCGGGGGCTTCGCCGACGGCTCGGTGTGGGGCGCCACGGTGACCCCGTTCGCGGTCTCATCGACCACGCAGTTCCGCGCACCTCCGCCCTATGGCGCGTCGTCCAATCCCGCGGCGGTCCTGACGACGCAATACACGCGGGACTTCCTCGAGGTGCAGGCCCTGGGATGCACGACCTGCCCGGCCCGGACCGCCGAGCAGGGCGAGATCGCGCTCTTCTGGGTCGAGAGCTCGCCGGCCGCCTGGAATCGCATCGCGCGCACGGTCGCGACGCAGCGCCGGCTCAATGCCTGGGACATCGCCCGGCTGTTCGCGTTGCTCCAGATGGCGCAGTTCGACGTGTACGCGACCACCATGGAGTCGAAGTACCACTACGACTTCTGGCGCCCGGTCACCGCGGTTGAACGCGCAGCGACCGACAACAACCCGGCGACCGCGCCATCGGCCGGCTGGGAGGTGGTCGCATTCCCGACGCCCCCCATTCCGGAGTACCCGAGTGCGCATGCCAGCGCCGGCGGATGCGCCGCCGCGGTGCTCAACGCGATTGCGCCGGGCCCCACCACCTTCACGGCCACGAGTCAGTCGCTCCCCGGCGTGACCCGGTCCTTCAGTTCCGTCACCGCCGCCGCTCGGGAAAACGCGCTGTCGCGCATCTACGTCGGGTACCACTTCCGCCACGCGGTGGAGGTCGGACTGCAGCAGGGCACCGCGGTGGGGCGCCATGTCGCCACCACCACCCTCAGGCCCGGCTCCGGTCGTTAGGCGTCGTGCGTGCGTCCGGCGATTCGCCGCCGGACGCCGCCTCGTGCTCGCTTGGCTCGCGTCACCCGACGCGAGCCCTTCACCCTCCGCCGCCGAAGGCCTCCATGAGACCACTGCATGTCATCCGCGCCGTCCCCCTCGCGATCGTCGCCTGCGCCATCGCGGCCTGCCAGGATCCAGAAGCGCCACTCGACGTCGAACCCCGGGCGGTGGTGTGCGAGCCCGGCGCCACGACCACCAGCGAGCTCCCGCTCAGCAGGTTGGGCGAGTTGACCGCGCGAGGTGGATACGTCGCGCGCCTCCTCGTCGATCGCGAGATCACCCGGACTCCCGGGGTTGTCTTCCGGCGCATCACCGACGCACTGGCCCAGGCACGCGCGACGCGACGCCAGGCGGGTGCAGCTGCTGGCGGCTGCCGCATTTCCATCCTCGTATCGCCAGGAACGTACGTGGGCACGACGGGCGTTCCCGCGGACTCTGCGGTGGAGCAACTCCCACTGACCATCGACATGCCGAGCATCTCCCTGCTCGGTGCCTACGAGATGCGCCTCTCCGCGGCGGGCCGCGCGACCGGGCCGAGCGCGGGGGCCCGCGCGACCGTGCTCACCGCGAGCCCTGCCCTCGCGTTGGGGCGCGGTGCGCCCAACGAGTCCCGATACTCCGAACCACTGATCGTGGTCGACGCCGACGGAGACCGACTTGGGAACGACGCGCGCATCGAGGGCTTTGTGTTCCGCACCGGCTCGGCGGACAGTGCCACGGCAACGGCCGGGGTGGGTGTCATGAGCCTCCGGGCGACCGGGCTCGAGGTCGTTGGCAACAGCTTCGAGGGGAACTTCACCGAGCGTGTTGACGTGCGATCGGGAGGCGCGCTCGTCGAACGCAACTACTCCAGCGGCCCCGGCGGCACCTGCGACATCTGCATCAATGGCCCCGGCACCACATTCGTCGTGCGATCCAACACCCTGCTCGATGGGGGGATTCCCGGTGTGCTGGTGCTTCCGGCCCTCGTCCTTCCGCTGCCCCCGGGGCTGACGCAGGTCGTACCACCCGGACTCTCCGCCACCTCCGTCGTCATCGACAACAACGATGTCAGCGGGCACCAGCGCGTCCCCGTGGGGGCCGGATACCGCATCGGCGCGCTCGGCAACGGCGCCCCCGGTACACAGGGCAACGTGGCGGTCACCGTCACGCGGAACCGGTCCAGCAACAACCGGTTTGGCTTGATTGTCGAGGCGGGGTTCCCGGTGGCCGGCGCCCCGCTGCGAGGCGACGTCACGGTCACCGCCTCCGGGAACACCTTCACGGCAAGCTGCCAGGCAGACCTGCTGGTCTCCCTCTCCCGCCACACCGTGGGCCTGGGGCTCGCCTCGCTGCCGTACCTTCGCAACTCCACCTACGCCCTCGCGTTGGGGCCGGAGTTGCCGTTTGCCAGCGCGTGGTATGCGCATCCCGCCGGACAAGGCAACACGCTGCGCGTCAACGGCGTGGACGTTCCGCCCGGCACCCGCGCTCCTTACGACGCCACCAGGCCCTGCCCCTGAGCCGGGTGGCGATGCGGCAGGCCGACCCGCACCTTGGATCGATGAACGAACCGAACGGAGGCGATGCGCGACCCGGAGGCCAGGGCGTTCCCCTGGTCCCGCTCCGGCTTTCGGTCCTCGGCCCAGTGACGGTGCGCAAGTTCGACGACCCTCCCACGTCGTCGTCCGTGACGCAGGCACGACACCTCGCCCTGTTCACCTATCTCGTGCTGGCCCGACCGCGCGGCCTCCAGCCGCGCGAGACGGTCAGCGAGCTGCTGTGGCCTGGCCAGGATGCCTCGCGGGCGCGGCGCGGGCTTCGCAATGCGCTGTACGGCCTTCGCCAGGCCCTCGGACAGGAGGTCGTGGTGTCCGTCGGCGAGACGCTGATCGGCGTGCCGCCGAGTGCGGTCTCGTGTGATGCGATTGACCTCGAGCGAGGCACACTTTCGTTAGGCGGCACCGCGCTGGGCACCAGCACGCCGTTGGACGGCCTGAGGGTCGACGACGCGCCGGGGTTCATGCAGTGGTTGGAGGGGGAACGCGACCGGCTCCGCGCGATGCTCCTTGCCCCACGTGCCGTCGATGCCGCATTCGCCTCGGCCGGCGACAACGCGCCGGGCCCCGCCCCGTCTCCGCATACGCTCGACCCGGAGGTCCACTACCTGCGCGGCCACTACCTCTTCCTTCGCGCGGCACCTGGCGGATCGCCGGAGGATCTCGAGCAGTGTCGACAGCAATTCAAGCGCGCCCTCGAGCTGGCCCCGGACTACGCCCTCGCCCTGGCCGGCCTGTCCAACTACTACGCCGTGCTGGCCAGGCGCGGACCCTACGCCCAGTTCCACGCCACCTTCGCCCGCGCCCTGGAGTACGCGCGCCGTGCGGCGGACCTCGATCACCGACTGGCGATTCCCCACGTGCACTTCGCCGTCGGCGCGCAGTACGTCGACGGCGACTGGGAGCGGGCCGGACGGGAGTTCGCGATCGCGGTTGCCAAGGAGCCGGACTATGCGGAGGGACGGCGCTTCTACGGCGTCTGGCTTTCCCAGGTTGGCCAGCGCGAGGCGTCGCTCGCCGAGATGGAAACCGCGGCGATGCTGGAACCGGATATCCCGCTCATCCTGAGCTCCCTTGGCGCAGCGCGGCTCGCCTGTGGCGACGTGGACGGCGCGGAACGTGCCCTGCGCAAGGCGCTCGCGATCGACCCTCGCTTCAAGGCGGCCAGGCTGCGGCTTGTTGGCCTGCTGGAGGATGCCGGGCGCTGGCAGGAGGCGGCCGACGAGCGCACGCGTACGCCGGCCTTGCCCGGGGCCGCGGACTTTGCGGCCGCCCTGTCGACACCAGACGGCTACGCGTCGGCGCTGCGCCGCGCCTGGGCCGAGGAGGCGCGGGAGATCGAGGCCCGCCTCCTGGAACACCCCGAGCCGTCCATCAACGACCTGTTCGCACCGCCCGTCGTCCGGCTCGTGACGTTGCTTCGCTTGCTTGGCGAGTCGCGCCGCGCGTGGTCCTGGCAAGTGCAGGCCTGTGCCACGAACCCCGTCATGGCGCGGTGGTTTGCCTCGCTTCCGGACCGCCCATCACCCCCGCGCTGAACCCAGGCGCCGTTCGCTACCGCATCCCCGCCTGCGCCTTCACGTACTCCGCTGCGGCGCGGTGCGTCCCCCACCAGACCCCGGGCTTGGCCTTGATGTGGGCGATGAGCTTCTCCAGCGCCACGATACGCGAGCGGTGCCCGCTGATGTGCGGGTGCATCGTCAGCAGGAACATCGTCCCCTCTGCGTACGCCCGGTCGAACTCGTCGATCCAGACCTGCGCCACGTCGCGCGGGTTCATGTACGCGTTGCCCTGCGGATTGAACAGGGGTGCGTCATCGAGGATCCACTCCACCGGCAGCTCAACGATCCCGGTCGGCTGCCCGTCCTGCAGCAGCTCGTACGGCGAGTCATCGGCCATCAGGGAGCTTTCGTACATGAAGCCGAGTTCGCGCACGATGCGCATGGTGTTCGGCGAGAAATTCCAGGACGGGGCCCGGTAGCCCACGGGACGTGATCCCGTCATGGCCGTCAACGTATCGATCGCGCGCTGCACGAGTTCCTTCTCGATCGGGCCCGGCAACGTGGTGTTGGTCTCGTGGATCCAGCCATGGACCGCGAACTCATGGCGCCCCGACTTCTTGATCACGTCCACCTGCTGGGGCGCGATCATCAGGCTCATGGCAGGGATGAAGAACGACGCCGGGATCCGGTTGCGATCGAGCAGGTCCACGACGCGATTCAGCGCCACGCGTGAACCGTATTGCCCCTGCGAGAGTGCACCCACCGTGGGCTCACCAAAGCGGAGCGACACGGTCTCGTTGTCCACGTCAAACGAAAGAAGGACCGCCACGCGCGCCCCACCGGGCCACGCCTTGGGGCGCAGCGAGCGCCCGGCGCGGACCGCGTTCACCACCTTCATCACCGTGTCGTTGGACCACTGCCATCCGGGCTTCACCGGCGGGGTCTGGGCGAACACGGCCGCGGGAGCCAGGCAGCAGAGCGTGCAGAGGAGGCGTCGCATGGGGACTCGTGGGGAAAGCGGTGGATGCCTAACGTGTCGCGGCGCGACGACCAAAGCGGATGCCGAGGACTTCCAGTGCGGCCGGTCGCCCGGAGGCATCGAGGATGAAGGTCACCGGCGCGCGCCCCGCGCGCTGGTCGTCCCA
>JAEUJK010000869.1 GCA_016794735.1 Gemmatimonadota bacterium
AACGACCTCCCGCTGCAGCGGCGCGCGGCGCGACGGGGCATCGTCATCGAGGGCGACGCGCAACGCCGCCATCGCTACATCGTGCCGGGCCGTGAGTTGATCGACACGATGGATGCCGTGCTCCGGTACGACTTCTCCACCCGTGAACTTCCCGGGCATGGGCTCAAGGTGGTGGCCCGTCACTTCGGGCTCGCGGGCCCGGAACGCGAACTCATTCGCGGCGACCTGATTCACGCCACCTGGCGCACCGATCCGGATCGGGTGCGTCGTTATGCAACGGCCGACGTGGAGGAAGTCGCGGGGCTCGCGCGCCTGCTGGGCGGGTCCGCCTTTGCCCTCGCCCGCATGGCGCCACGCCGCTACGAGCGCCTGGCGGATGCTGGCGCCGCCACCGGGGTGATCGACCCGATGCTCGTGCGTGCATACCTGCGCGCGGGTCGTGCCCTGCCCGTCCACGAGGCGGGTGATGGCACCGTGCATACCGGGGCCGGGCTGCACCTCTTTGCGTCTGGCGCGGCCCACGGCGTGGTCAAGGCGGACGTGGCCAGCCTGTACCCGTCCCTGATGCGCACCTATCGCATCGGGCCGGCCCGCGACTCGTTAGGTGCCCTGCTCGCGCTCGTGGACCGGCTCACCGACCACCGCCTCGCCGCCAAGGCCGCCGCGCGCGCGGCGCCAGCGGGCTCCGCCGAACGCCACCTGCACGACGCCACCTCCGCCGCGATGAAGATCGTGATCAACTCGGCGTACGGGTACCTCGCCGCAGGCGGCCTCACGCGCTTCAACGATGTGCACGCCGCAAACGAAGTGACGCGTCGCGGGCGCGAGGTGCTCGACCTGCTCTGTCGCGAACTCGCCGCCCGGGGCGTCACCCTGCTCGAGGCCGACACCGACGGGGTGTATTTCGCCGTGCCGCCCGAGTGGACCGAGGCCGACGAACGCCGCGTCGTCACCGAGGTCGGCGCCCTGCTTCCGCCGCTCGTGCAACTCGAGTTCGAGGGCCGTTATGCGGCCATGCTGTCGCACGAACCCAAGAACTACGCCCTGCTGCGTTACGACGGCACGTTGATCCTCCGCGGGGTCGCCTTTCGTTCGAGTCGCGCCGAGCCCTTTGGCGAGGCGTTCCTTCGCGAGGCGGTGGCCGCGCTGCTCGTGGGGCAGGTGGCGACGGTGCGCACCTGTTACCTGGACACCATCGCGCGCCTGACGCGGCGTGAACTTCCCACGCGCGAGGTGTCGTCCCGCGTGCGCCTCACCAAGACGCCCGCACAGTACCTCGCGGTGCGCGACGCACGACGCGAGGCGGCCTATGAAGGCATGCTCGCGGCGGGACGCACGGACTGGAAGACCGGGGAGCGGGTGCGCATCTACCGCGCGGTGAACGGCGAACATCGCGTGGCCCCGGGCGACGGCGCAGTCGACCCGCGCGACTACGATGCGGCACACTATGCGCGTGTGCTGCGGGAGAACTTCGCGACGCGACTGGCGCGAGCGCTCTCCACGGAGGATTGGGAGACCGTCTTCGCCGACCCCGTCCAACTTTCCCTCTTTGGTGCCCCGCTGGACCGGATCCGGCCGATCCTGCAGCGCAACCCGACCTAGAGGCCTCGCGCCCCGCCCTTACTTGAGCACCAGGGACAGGCGCTGTGCAACCGGATTGCCGATCAATGGTGCGAGGTCCTGTCGCACCGAATGGTGCTGCCACACCATCCCGGAGAGCCCCCGACCGATCGCCTGCTGCCAGTAACTGAGGCTGGCCGCGGTATCCCCCGCGATCCCGGCTAGCCTCGCCTGGAAGACCAGGTGCTCGGTTTCCTGGAAGGGTTCGGCCTCACCCAACATCGCGCGCGCCTTCGCCAGGTTCCCCTGACGCGCCTCGATGAGCGCCACCGGCCCGCGCGAGCGGAGCGCATCGGGTGACTCCTCGCGCAGCGACTCGAAGTAGGGTCGCGCATCGGCCCACTTCCCCTGGTCATACAGCGCAGATCCCATCCAGTACCGATGGGCTTCGTGCGTGGGATTCCGCGTGAGCTGGTTGGCCAGCCACTGCTCGGCGCGCGCGTAGTAGGTGGGGGCACGATCCGGGAACCCGTGCGCCTCGAGTTCCTCGGCGGCCGTGACCATCACCGCCCCCTGGGACCAGTATGTGTCGGGTGCTTCCGGCGCGGCGAGCGTCAGGATCGAATCGATCGTTGCCGTGCGTCCCTGCGCAGCGGCCGCGCGCACGAGGTGCACCCACGCCGGACGGCTCTGCGGGAATCGCTTGCGCAACTCCACACTCTCGCGCCACTCCTCCCCAAACTTGCCTTGCAGGTGCAGGGC
>JAEUJK010000836.1 GCA_016794735.1 Gemmatimonadota bacterium
GGCGGACGACATGCCGCCGCCGTAACCAGGCACGGCGCGCTCACTCGCCATGTAGGTGAGCGACAGCACCGAGCCACCGGAACGCATGAGCGGCCCGAGGCGCTGCAGCATCGAGACGAGCGAGTAGGCACTCGAGCTCGACGCCGCGAGGTATCCCGCGCGCGACACCTCGAGCAGCGGCTTCTTCACCTCGGGGCCATTCGCAATCGAGTGCACCAGGACGTCGAAGGCCGGGGTGCCGAAGTCCGCCGCCATCCGGTCCGCGAGCCCCTGGATCGAGAAGTCGCCGACGTCCTTGTAGCGCTTGCTGGTCCGCACTTCGTCGGACGCCTGGTCCAGCGTGTCGTAGACGGCGTCGAGGGGATAGATGCGCTCGAACTGGAGCAGCGAGCCGTCCTTCATGCGGCGCGACTCATCCATCTTCCCACGCTCGAGGAGGTTCAGGAAGATGTTGAGCGCTGGCGGCCAGGTGGCGACGCAAACACTCGCGCCGGCCTCCGCCAGGGACTTCGCGATGTAGAACCCGAATCCGCCGTCGTCGGCGACGCCTGCCACCAGCGCGCGCCGTCCGGAAAGGTCGAGGGAGAGCATGGCCGGAAGCTAAGGGGAGCCGTTCCCTTCGCCGAGTGCTGGGCGTGGACGCGAAGGGTGCGCCACCTCCGTCGCGCCCGCCGCCCGCTTCGGTAGTTCGTCCCAACCAGTGGCAGCGCTCACGGGCATCCCTAGCTTGCGCGCATCCTCCGCCTGCTGCCCCGATGCCACGACCTGGTGTGAGTTGGATGATGTCGTTCCTGGCCAGTGTCACCGTTGGGTGCGGCGGGGCCGCGCCCGGGGCGCTGACCCCGGTGGAGCGGCAAGCCCTTGGCGACACGGTGCTCACCCTGTTCGACAGCGTGAGTGCGATCCACAGCGGGCATCCGGACACAACCCTCCTTCGTCGCCTGCATCCGGCGGGCGACACGCTCCTCTTCGTGGAAGGCGAGCTCGTCGAGCACTTCACGGGCGATTCCCTGTACCGACGTGTGCTGGCGCTGCATGTCCCGGTACGCACGATGGACCAGCAGTTCACCGAGCGCCGGGCCCACGTCCTGAGCCGCACCATGGCCGTCCTGACGGCCAGGGAAGTCGTGCACTGGGCGGATACCTCCGGTGCCCACGAGTGGCGAGGGGTGCTGACCCTGGTGGTCGAGCGCGGGTCGCTCGGCTGGGTCATCCGCGCATACCGCGGTTAGGCATTCCACGTCCCCCTTCGGCCCAGGCCAGGCTTCGCTCGCGCGAAGGTGCCGGTACGGGTCGTGGAGGGGCCAACGCGCTGGGCCACGCATCACCCGGCGTGCTAGCTTGTGCGGGTGCACTCGCTGACCTCCCTGTATGAGACGCCGGCGGCCCGGACCGCCTCCACCGAACTCGGCGCGGTGCGTTGCATTACGCTGGCCGCCCGCGCCTACGCCGCTGTGGACGAGGTCCCGGACCGCATCGAGACCGGGATCGCCGAGCTGGCAAAGGCACTCGGCTTCCGCGCGGACTGCAACGCGACCGGAACGGGGATCTTCCTGACCATCTCCCGCGGCGACCGGCAATGGACCGAGGTGATCCGGGTGCACCTGCCGGGCCCCGACTTCGCCAAGGCGGTCGCGCTCCACCGCCTGCTGGCGCGCGTGCGCTCCGGTGAGCTGTCGCCGGACGACGGCGCGGAACGCGTGCAGCAGCTCCTGGACTGGGAACAGCCACGCCCGGCATGGCGGACCGTCGCGGCCAGCGCCCTGCTGAGTGCGTCGGCGGCGTTGCTCCTCCGCGCGCAGTGGCCGGAGCTGTTGCTCGCCATCGGGCTGGGGCTCGTGGTTGGGCTTGC
>JAEUJK010000894.1 GCA_016794735.1 Gemmatimonadota bacterium
GAGACGTGTGGGCTAGAACGTGCCGCCGAGCAACACGGCATTGCCAAAGATGGGCAACAAGCCGCGGAACAGGTCGCGGAAGTTCGGGTCGTGCGCAAAGGCAATCACGCGCCCGCGCCCGGCCCGCTCCGTCCACAACCACGGAGAGAGCGCCACTCGCTCGGGCATCTCCGGCCAGAAGTAGCCCGCATAACGAACGCGTTCCTTTGCGGCAAAACGGATCACCGCCTCACCCGCCGTGAGATCCTTCGGAACGGTCAGGATCCGGTCGGAGTTGGCGTACACCGGAATCTCTGCCTCGTACACACCGGCGAGGAGCGGCGAGAGGGTGTCCACGGTGGCGCGGGCGATGACACCGGGAAGCCCTGCCGGCAGCGGCGCGCCACCGGTGCTGTCGGCGCGCGTGCTGTCGCGGCGCACCCGCGTGCGGACGAGGCGCGTGCTCTCCTGCGCCAACCATCCCGTCGCGGCATCGAGGGTGATCAGGACCCCGCCGTTACGCACCCAGGTGGCCAGTGCGGCCTTGCCGTTGTCGCCTAACGCGCGATCGAGCGCGGCGCCCTGCACGGCCGGCATGATCAGCACGTTGAACCCCTCGAGCCCGCCCGCGACCATGTTCACGTCCACGAGGGTCGTCGGGTAGCCGATGCGCTGGTCCATCGCGAACCAGCTGAAGCCCCACGAGTTGCCGCTCACCGGCGGGCCTGACAGGAGGGCCACCTTCGGCACACGGATGAAGCGCACCGAGTTGGAACCGAGGTCGGTGCCTTCGTCCACACCCGCGGACGCGATGGGGTAGACGGTGGCACCCGCGAGCGTCGCCTGCTCGGCGACGACATCGTGCACCGACGAGTCGTTCATCGCCACCCGCACCATGAACGCTCCCTTGGGGAAGCGCCGACCGCCGGAGGCAAAGCTGCGCGGGGCGTGCCACACGCGCACGCTGTCCTTGAGCAGCGAGGCGAGGAGTCGATTGGACGCCTCGCTCCCCGGTTCGAAGGCATACGCGTACTGCGCGCGTGTCGCGCGCGACATCGTGGCGCGCGGCAGCTCACCGACGGGCCGGAGGTTCCCCGGGACCGAGCGCGTGTGCCAGGCACGGACGCGATGTGCGAGCGGCCACGACCAGGCGGTGATGTCGTAGAAGCGATTCCCCTGGCCCTGGCGACGCAACTCCAACTCGGTGCGAATGAACGCCGAGTCCAGCTCGGCGTCGGGCTCGAGGATGGCCTTGGCCAGGTGACCCTGCGGTTGGGCCAGGTCCACCACGTAGCTGCCGACTGGCACGCGCGTCGAGGTGGCGGGTGCCTTCTCACCGAACAGCGTGGCGTCCTTCAGGTCGGCGTCGGCGGTGAGTTGCGAGACGTCGATGCCATTGGCCTTGAGCTTGAGCGCGAGCGAATCGGCGCGCCCCTGTCCGTCGCGCTCCAGCACGATGGCGCGCATCGGCCCGGCGGCGTGGATCGAGATGGCATCGCGACGCGACTTGGCGTAGTCGCTCACCAGTTCG
>JAEUJK010000895.1 GCA_016794735.1 Gemmatimonadota bacterium
GGTAGCGGCCCCGGTGTTCACCGGAGGGGTCATGGCCCGTCGCACCTGGGTCCTCATGTTGGCCAGCGTGATGATGGTCCCGGCCGCCGCCCACGCGCAGCGCGTGCGGGGCAACGTCGTCGAATCCGACGCCAGCACCCCTGCGGCCCATGTCGCCCTGCTCCTCGTGGACAGTGCGGGGACGATGGTCGCCCGTGGCCAAACTGGCGGAAGCGGCGCCTTCGAGCTGGCGGCACCCACACCGGGCCGCTACGCGATCCGTGCGCTGCGCGTGGGTTTTGCCCCCACGGTGTCCGAGATGTTCACGCTGGCCACCGGGTCCGTGCACACCCTGCGCGTCGTCCTGGCAGGACAACGTGTCACCCTGCCGTCCGTGCAGGTGACCGACCGCGCCGCGTGCGGAAGCACGCGCGGCACCGGTGGCGCCTTGCTGGATGTGTGGGACCAGGCGCGCGCTGCGCTGCAGGGGGCGAGTGTGGCCCGCGGCGAGGGCATTGCGTCGACCACGCGCGTGGCGTGGATGCGCAGCCGGTCGCTGGCGGGTGATGGCGACGCGCAGGTCCTGTTCGACCAACCACGGGAAAGCAGCGGCGAGGCCTTCCGCAGCCGCAGCGCGTCGGAACTGGTCCGGCACGGGTTCATGACCGAGGCCGGGGACTCCGTGGAGTTTCATGCACCAGATGCCCAGGTCCTGCTCGACCCCGAGTTCGCCGCGTGGTACTGCTTCGGGTTGGTCGCGCCGCCCGCCGAACACCCCGACTGGCTCGGGCTCTCGTTGCGTGCACAAGGCGCGGTGGAAGGTCGGGTGACCATCGAGGGCACGCTGTGGCTGACGCGCAGCGGTGCACTGCAGTACTTCGAGTATCGCTATGCCGGCATCGACAAGGTGTATGACGAAGCCGAGCCCGGCGGTCGTGTGGACTTCTTGCAGCTGCCAGGCGGGCAGTGGATGGTCTCGCGCTGGATGCTGCGCATGGGCGAGGCGCTCACCGAGGTCCGTCGCCAGAGTGTGGGGCGCAATGAAAGTCGTTGGCAGCGCACGCGCCTGTTGCGTGTGGTGGAGCGCGGGGCGTGGGTCCATCGCGTGCAGCTGGCCGATGGCCAGTTCGTCGAGCCCAATCGCGGCGTGATGCGGCTGATGGTCGCGGCGGCGGACCAGGGGCCCGAACTCCTGCAGGGCAGTGACGTCGAGCTGCCCGACGAGGCGCTCTCGGCCACCGTGCCGGCCAGCGGTCGCGTCACCCTCGACGGGGTGGCACCCGGGGCGTATCGCGTCCTCGTCCGGACCCCGTTGATGCGCGACGTTGGCCTCGCGCCGGAGACGACCACGGTCGCCTTCCTTCCATTGAGTGGTGAGGTGCGCATTGCCGCGCCGTCGCTGACCACGGTCAAGCGACGCCTCTGTCCGACCAATCCACGCGAGGCCATCGCGGCGGGTCGCTGGGTCTCGGGAGGCGGCGCGCCCACGCTCGCCGTGCGTCGTGCGCAGGACGCGGCCGGGCCCGGCATTCCGGTGGTTGTCGATGCCGAAGGACGCTGGCATGCGTGCGGACTGTCCAAGGGGGTGAGCTACACCCTCGTCAGTGGCGCTGACGAGGCGACCGGCACCACGCGCTTCCGGATCCCGCGCACGGTGGATATCGCACTCGTGGGGGTGCAGGGGCGGCCCGCGATGCCCGTCGCCGAGCGCCTTCCCGAGGCGCCCACGATCGAGGCGGACGGTGCCCGCCTCGTCGTGCGTGCCTTTGCGGCGCGCGACTCGACCCCGCTGCTCGATGCG
>JAEUJK010000029.1 GCA_016794735.1 Gemmatimonadota bacterium
GCCCGGAACCGCGCCGAAGGCTCGATCTCCCCCAGATGATTGCGCGCCACGAGCAGGCTGCGACGAATCTGCTGGTCCCACCGTTCGCACTCCGGACACTCCGCCTGGTGCAACTGCATCCTGACCACGTCTACCCCGGGAAGGGTGTCGTCGACGAAGGCGAGGTGGTTCTTGCGAAAGGTCCGGCAGTCCATCGGCGGGCGGTTGCTCGGGGAAGGCTCGCCGTCTCGTAACCCGGGGAGAACGGGGAGTTCCCGGGGAAAGAAGGGGACGAAACGAAGGGAGGGTAAGAGGGTGACCCCCCTTACCCTCCCACCCGCCCTGTCGCCGGCCGCTTAGCCGAGCGCCGGTCCGATGATCGAGGCGAAGGCGTTGCGGGCCCGGTTCAGCCGGGACTTCACGGTGCCAAGGTTGCAATCCGTGATCTCCGCAATCTCCTCGTACGACTTCCCTTCCAGCTCACGCAGGATGAAGACCTCCCGGTGATGCTCCGGGAGCCGCTCGACCGAGGCCTCGACCAGCTCGCGCAGGTGCCGCTTGCGGAACAGGTCGTCCGGCCGACCGTTCGGGTCCTCGAACTGCAACGGACGGTCGTCGTCCTGCCACGTCTTCCGGATGGTCTGGAAAAGCACGAGCGGGTTCCGCGAGCGGTTCCGCAGCTCGTTCTTCGCCAGGTTGGACGCAATCGTATAGATCCAGGTCGAGAACTTCTTCGATCGGTCAAAACGATGCAGGTGCCGGTAGACGCGGATGAACACTTCCTGCACCAGGTCTTCACCGCGCTCGCGGTCACCGATGGTGCGGTAGATGAAGTTGAGCAGGCGAGTCTGGTAACGGTCCACCAGCTCCTCAAAGGCGCGCTCCTCCCCGTTGAGGAAGGCGGTCACGACCCCTGCATCGTCCTCGCGTCGCAGCTGTTCCCTGACCGTCAAACCACCGGCCACCGGTACGGCAGCGGTCTTGTGGGCGACGTTCGTCATGGGATCTCTCTCCGGTCCTGGGCTTCGGTTCGGCATCCGATCCACTGAGTTCAGGAGTGGCGCCGTCCTCGGGAACATGGAAAGGCACGTGCCGTGCCCCCCCATCGCTTAGTACGCCCTGATCCCGTAAACGGTTTGCTGGTGGCGACTTACGTGCTGCAGCCAGTGCTGAGCTTGCCTGCCTCCATGTCCCGAATTCGGGACACTCGGGGTCCCCATGTACCCGAAAAGTGGACACGGGAGCGGCCTCCGCCCCCATGCCTTGTGTCCCGACTGACTCCCGCCGTCCCGCATCCCACGCCCATCTACTGCCGTCGAGCCTGTTCGTTCCTGCGGCCGGGCTCGCCTAACCGAGCCGGAACCCCGCGGCGTACATCAGCGCGACGATTGTCTTGCCGTCGGTGATCTCGCCCGCCTGGATCATGGCCAGGCACCGCGAGATGGTCAGCGTCTCCACCTCGATGAACTCGTCGTGCTCGCGTGCGGCATCACCATGCGTGAGCCCGGTCGCCATGAACAGGTGGATGCGTTCATCGGTGAAGCCCGGCGTGGTGTAGATCGACGTCAGCAGCTCAACGTGCGCCGCATCGCACCCGGTTTCCTCACGGAGTTCGCGTCGCGCACAATCCGCCGGATCCTCACCGGGATCGAGTCGCCCCGCCGGTATCTCGTACATGAACTGCTCGGAGGCGTAGCGATACTGCCGGATGAGCAGCACCTGCGGGTCCTCGCCCGCGGGATCCGACATGAAGGGGACCACCGCCGAGGCCCCCGGGTGCCGCACCATCTCCAGCTGCCCCTCACTGCCGTCGGGAAACCGCACGCGGTCCAGGTCCACATTGATGATGCGCCCGGAATACGCGCGACGGGTATCGATGCGTGCCGACATGCCCTACACTCCCGCGCTCACGCGCTCGATGGCACCGAGGGACAACCCATCGAGTGCAGGTTCCACGACGGTGGCATCACCCACCACCACCACCTGCAACCGTTCGGGATGCAGGTGCGCCTGCGCGACGCGCTGCACCGCGGCCGCGTCCACCTGGCGGATGCGATCGCGGTACGCGTCGTAGTACGACGCCCCCAGCCCGAACCCGATGCGCATCGCGAGGGCATCGGCAATCGCGGCCGTGGTCTCGAACCGGAGCGGAAACACGCCCGTGAGGTAATCCACGGCGAGCGACAACTCGTCCGCCGCCACCGGCTCCTCCCGGATCCGCTGAATCTCGTGCAGGATCTCGCGCAGCGCCGGCCCGGTGACGTCGCTCTGCACCGCCGTCGACGCCGAAAAGACGCTGGCCTCGCGCCGCCAGTCGAAGCTGCTGAACGCACCGTACGTGTAGGCGTGGCGCTCGCGCAGGTTGAGGTTGATGCGCGAGTTGAACAACCCGCCGAGGATCGCGTTCATCACGGCGATCGCGTGGAAATCCGGATGCGTGCGCGGGACACTCGCGTGCCCCACACGCAGCTCGCTCTGCGGCGCGTCGGGTCGGTGCAACACACGCACGCGGCCCGGGGGCACCGCTCGCTCCTGCCGCGCCGGCGCCGGCGTCCCCTGCCCCGTCCACCCGCCGAACGTGGCCTCGGCGCGCCGCACCACGGCGTCCACGTCCACATCACCGGCAACGATCAACACGCTGCCGTGGGGCACGTAGCGCGTGGCGTGGAAATCCCGGACCATCGCGTCGGTGCACGCCGCCACGCGTGGCATGTCCCCGCCCAGGGGGCGTGACAAGCGATCCCCTGCATCAAAGCACGAGGCCAGCAGCTGGTCGTCGGCCAGGCCGCGTGGTTCGGCCTGCTGCTGCAGCAGTTCCGCCTGCCGTTCGTCGCGCAGCCGGCCGATCCCCTCGGTGGGCAGCGCCGGCTCGATCACCGTCTCGGCCAGCAGCCCGAGGGTCGCATCGAGGCGACGCGACAACACGGTGGTGCCGCAGTCCGCATGGGTCCACTCCACCGAACTGAACGCCTCGCCACCCAGCTGCTCGAACGCCGCGGCCAGTGCATTGGTGTCGCGGTGTCGCGAACCCTCGAGCAGTGCTGGCGCGGTGAGCGCGGCGAGACCGGCGTGATCGGCTGCCTCCGCCTCTCCACCAGCAGGCACGAGAAGCAACACGGTCGCCGCAGGCAGGCGGTGCAGTGGCGCCACCACCACCTGGAGCCCGTTGGCCAGCGTGTGTGCCGCGGTTGCAGGGAACTGGTAGGGGCGCGGCGCGCCGGCGCCGGGACGCGGAGGGGCGCTCATGCGGACACCTCGCTCGTCGCCTTCGGCACATACAGGAGCGAAGCGCGATTGTCCTCGCCGAGCCATGCCGCGGCCCAGGCGTTCACCTGTTCAACGGTGACGGCCGCGAGTCGTTCGGGCCATCGGGCCAGCTCGTTGGCATCACCGCGGTAGGTCAGGTACTGGGAAATGCGGTCCGCGCGCGACTGCGCCGACTGCAAGGTCGTGACGAGCTCCGTGGTACTCAGGGCAATCGCACGTTCCACCTCGGCGGCGGTCGCGCCGTCGCGTCGCAGTCCATCCACCACGGCCGCGACCTCGCGCTCCAGTATCTCGCCAGATACCTCGGGGCGCGCTGTCACGTCGAGCACCAGCAGGTCGCGCCCGCGGCTCAGGTCGAAGGTGAAGGCGGCCGCGCTCGTCGCGACCTGTCGGCCACGGACGAGTTGTTGCTGCAACCGGCTGCCCTTCCCGCTGCCGAGCACTGCGGCCACGATCGTGGCGACCTCGGCGTCTGTGGTCCCGAACGGCGGCGAGCGGAACGCGAGGAACAACCGCGGCACCATCACCTCATCAGGGACCACTTGGCGCCGCCAATCGCCAAATCGGGCGGGCACCGAGAGGTCGCCCACCGCTGGGCGCGGCCCGCCACGCGGGATGCCCCCGAAGTACGTCTCGACCATCGCCATGGTCGCCTCGGGTTCGAGGTCGCCCACGATGGTCAGCACGGCATTGTCCGGTGTGTACCACGTCGCGAAGAACTCGCGCACATCGTCGAGCGACGCCGCATCCAGATCCTCGAAGGAACCGATCAGCGAATGGTGAAACGGGTGCTCGGGCGGAAAGGCGAGGGCCGGCAGCTTCTCCCACCACGTGCCATACGGCTGGTTGTCCACCGACCAGCGGCGTTCGTTCTTCACCACGTCGCGCTGCGTGTCCAGCTTCTCCTGCGTGAGCCCCGGGAGCAGGCGCCCCATCCGGTCAGCTTCGAGCCACAGGGCCAGCGCCAGCTGGTGTGACGGCACCGTCTCGTAGTAGTTGGTGCGCTCGAGCCAGGTGGACCCATTCAGCGTACCGCCGGAGCGTTGCACCAGCTCGAAGTGTTCATTGGCCGCCACATGCTCCGAGCCCTGGAAAAGCATGTGTTCGAACAGGTGCGCAAAGCCGGTGCGTCCCTCGCGTTCGTTGGCGCTGCCCACATGGTACCAGAGGTTCACCGCCACCACGGGAACGGTGTGGTCTTCGACGAGGGTCACCCGCAGGCCATTGGCGAGCGTGTGCGATTGTGTTGCTGGAGTCACGGGGCCGTCAGGGGGAGTCGTGGCCGGTGCCGAAGGGGAGCGACAGGCCGTAGAACGCGAGGGGATTGAACCGATCGCGGGATCCGTCGAGCGAGAGGTTCGGGGTGAGCGACTGCTGCAGCACGCCGTAGACGCGCAGCCGCGCCAGGGGACCACCAAATCCGGAAAGCAATTTGTTCCCGACCGGGATCGTGGTCACCAGCTCCACGGCAACGTCCTTGCCATAGGCGCGCGCATTCCGGTCGCTCCCACCATCGAAGGTGTAGGTGAGGATCACGGGCGCATCCACCATGAGCCACCCCGCCGTGTGCGACGCCCCGACCACCGGCAGCACGTTCCCGATGAACAACGTCGGCGTGTTGGTGTTCCGTCGCGACGCGCCACTCGTGCCGTACGGCGTCACGCTCGCGCCCAGGTACAACGTGAGCCAGCGCGAGCGCGTCGGGATCGTGGCGATCGCGCGCAGGTTGAACCCGGTCGTCGAGGGTTCGGTGGACGGCGCGGAGAGAAAGTCCGCGGTGAGCATGCCGGGCTGCAGCGAGACCACCGCACCCGGACGCTCCTGCGCCTCGACCGCTGCCCCCGCACCCATCGCGAGCGCGAGCCCACACAGGCCAACGACGCGTCGCCTCATGTGGGCCACACGCGCCAGGACACCGGAACCAGCGAACCGATCACCTTCACCGATTCCGTGAGCACGTGGATGGCGGTCTCCGTCTCGCTGCGTGCTATCGGGCTCGTGCGTGTGGGTGAACCCCGGACATCGAGGCCACGGCGCCAGCTCAACACCTGCAGCCGAAACATGTGAAACGGATCACTCACCAGGATGACACGTGAGAGGTGCTGGTCCCGCAGGAGGGCGGCCACGGCATCGAGTGACTCTTCACTGCTCCGCCCCGTGGTTTCGACCAACATGTTGCGCATCGGAATGCCGCGACGCCGAAGGTAGGCTCGTCCCACCTCGGCTTCACTCGTCGTGTCGCCCTTGCCGCGCCCGCCCGTGAGGATCACGCGTGTCTCCGGATGCGCGCGCCACAGGTCGAACGCGTGATCGAGGCGCGAGCGCAGCACGGGCGAGGGACGCCCCGCGTACTGCGCGGCGCCAAGCACGACGATGGCGTCGGCCGTGCCACTGGAGTCACGGCGCCCCCACAACACGACACACGTCACGCTTGCCAGCCACACCGCGACCACCACGAGCAGCAAGCGGGAAATGAGGCGCCACAGCAGTCTCTTCACCCGCGAAATATGCCCGCACGCCCCTCACGCCCGCCACGCAGTCATTACACCGCGACGCGATCCCCCCGGGATGGCACGGTCACGGGAAAGCCGTCACCGCGCAACGTGGTCGCAAAGGCGTCTTGCGCCTCGCGTTCGCCATGCACCAGGAACAGCTGTCGTGGTGCCGGGCCGTCACCGCGCACAGCGTGGGCCCACGCGCGCAGCTCCGTGCGGTCGCCGTGTGCGCTGTACCCGTTGACGACCGCGACGTTGGCCCGGAGTGGGACCTCCTCGCCGAAGATCTTGAGCACCGACTGACGCTCGACGATGCGACGGCCCAGCGTGTGTTCTCCCTGGAAGCCGACGATGAGGATCGTGTTGCGCGGGTCGTCGGCGCCGTGTGCCAGGTGATGCAGGATCCGGCCGGACTCGGCCATGCCCGACGCGGCGATGACGACCATCGGGCCCCGCGTCGCGTTCAGCGCCTTGGACTCCGACGCTTCCCGTGTGTAGCGCACGAGGTCGAAGCGGAACAACGAGTCCGTGTGGCGCACCAGGTCTTCCGCGCGATCGAACAGGTCCGGGTGCTGCTCGAACACCGCGGTCGCGCTGATCGCGAGTGGTGAGTCGATGAAGATCGGGACCTCGGGAATCCGGCGGGCGCGCGCGAGTTCGTGCAACTCGTAGAGGATTTCCTGCGTGCGCCCGACCGCAAACGCCGGGATCAACACCTTGCCACCGCGTGCGGCCGTGTCCGCCACCACGGTGGCGAGCTGCGCCTTGGCGTCCTCGACCGTAGGGTGATCGCGATTGCCGTACGTGCTCTCGAGGATCATCACGTCGGCACCACCGCGGGGCGGTGCCGGGTCGCGAATGATCGGCAAGCCGGCGCGCCCGACATCCCCGGAGAAGACCAGGCGCGTGGTGCGCCCTCCTTCCTCGCACTCCAGCACCACGGACGCGCTGCCGAGGATGTGTCCTGCCTCATGGAAGGTGAGCCGGACGCCGGGGAGGATCTCCATCGGCGTCGCGATCGGCAGGCCGATCATGTGCTCGAGGCTTTTTGCCGCGTCGCGAATCGTGTACAGCGGTTCGGCGTGTGGCTTGCCGCGTCGCTCGAGGAAGGCGGCGTCCTTCTCCTGGATGTGCGCCGCATCGGTGAGCATGTACGCGCTCAGGTCGCGCGTGGCCGGTGTGCACCAGATGTTCTTGCGATAGCCCTGCGCCACGATGAACGGGAGCCGGCCCGCGTGATCGATGTGCGCGTGCGAGAGCACGATTGCGTCGATCGATGCGGGATCTGCCGGGAGTTGCCGGTTCTTCTCGTTGGCGTCGGAGCGTTTGCCCTGGAAGAGCCCCATGTCGAGGGCAATCGTGCGGCCATTGATGTGGACGAGGTGACACGATCCCGTCACCTCGCGCGCAGCACCGGCAAAGGTGATCTCCACGGCGTCCTGCTCCTTGGTTGCTGAACGGCGCGAAGATAGTACCTTCGCAACCATGGACACCACCCACCCGCGCGACGACCAGGCGGCCACCGCGCTGCCGGGACTCACCATCGTCCAGCATCCACTCGTCAAGCACAAGATCACGATGCTGCGTGATCGCGGCACGTCGACGAAGGGCTTCAAGGAACTGGTCGACGAGATCGCCATGCTCATGGCGTACGAAGCCACGGCCGACCTCCCGCTTTCCCCGTGTGTGGTGGAGACACCGCTCGAGCGCGCCCATGGTTGGCAGGTCGCGGGCAAGAAGCTCACGCTCGTGCCGATCCTGCGCGCGGGGCTTGGCATGGTCGAGGGGATCCTGCGCCTCGTGCCCTCGGCGCGCGTGGGCCACATCGGGCTCTATCGCGATCACGACACGCTCGAACCCGTCGACTACTACTTCAAGGTTCCCGCGGACGCGACCGAGCGCGACTTCTTCCTGCTCGACCCGATGCTCGCCACGGGTGGCAGCGCGGTATCGGCCATTGCCTCGCTCAAGCGTGTGGGTGCGACGCGTATCCGGCTGCTCTGCCTCGTCGCGGCGCCCGAAGGCGTGCGCCGTGTGCATGCGGCGCATCCCGACGTGCCGATCTTCTGCGCCGCGCTGGACCGCGAGTTGAACGAGAACGGGTACATCCTCCCCGGCCTCGGCGACGCGGGCGATCGCCTCTTCGGCACGCGCTGATTGCGCGCCGCACGGCGCGCACACGCTTGCTGGACTGCGCGACGCGCCGCACCTTGCTTGCAGCACACCGCCTGACGCGTCGCTCGTGATCCGCGTCTTGTTCGCTCTCACGTGGCGCTGTACATTCCGCCCCGTTCCTGACCGCCCACGCGCCGCCGCCGACCACGCGAATGCTGATCAACCTGATTCCGGACTTCTTCGCCGTCCTGAACAGTGCTGATCGCGTCGCCGCCTACCAGCAGTACTTCGAGGCCCATCGCGCGCGCCTCGCGGCGTACTGGAACAACTACGTCTTCGACCCCGAGAGCGAGCACTTCCTCGACGTCGTCCGCATGACGACGCACGCGGATCGCTCCGACCTCCGGGCCATGCTCGAGCGCACCGACGTCGTGCACCTCGCCGAGCAGGCGGTGGCGAGATGTGACGAACTCTTAGGCAACGACGTGGACTTCGACCTCGTCCTGATGGTCGGGGTCGGCGGCGCCAACGCCGGCGAACTCGTCGTCGCGGGCCGCGGCACGGCCTTCGTCTGCCTCGAGCACTTCACCGGCGTCGCCAACCCGGAAACGCAGGGCCTCGGCCTCGACCCGGAGCTCATCCCGCTCTGGCTCGCCCACGAAATCGCCCACGTCCTCCGTTACACCTCGCCAGGCAGCCGCAGCGAGATGCGCGGCCTCGTCGACGACTTCGACGGCTACTACTCGTACTGGGAAACCGGGCGACGCGCCTCGCTCCGCGAGTTGCTCGTCAACGAGGGCCTTGCCGTCACCACGTCGCGACTCGTCAGCCCGGGCCACGCCGCCTGGGAGTACTACGGCTACGGCCGCCGGCAGTATGCCCGCGTACGCGAGCTCGAGTCGTCCATCATGCGCGCCATCAACCCGACGCTCGACTCCCGGGCCCTCGGCCTGCGCCTGCGCTACCTCCTCGGCGGCACCTCGGAGGACACGCGCACCGTCGATCGCCTCGTGATCCCGGAGCGCTCCGGGTACTTCCTGGGTGCGCGCATGGTCGAGGCCGCGGTTGAACGCCATGGCATGGCCTGGTGCGTCCGCGCCAGCGCCGAAGAGATCCTTGCGGCCGGCGCCGCAGCCGCCACGGCCTGACGAACACGCGGGGAACTACTTCCCCACGCAAAAACTCCGGAACAGTTCGTCCAGCACATCCTCGACGTCGACGCGCCCCACCAACTCGTCGAGCAGCTGCGCCGCGCTTCGCAGGTG
>JAEUJK010000037.1 GCA_016794735.1 Gemmatimonadota bacterium
CGCCTGCATCGTGCGTTCGAGCCCCGTGACGATCTTGCGGGCGATGCGATCGTCCACGACGCCCGGGATCCACCACGGACTCTCTCGCTCGACGCGCTCGCGAATCAGGTCCTGGTTCTCGGAGAGGAACTTCGCCGTCAGCCGAATGGCGTCATCAAGCAGGCCCTGGTGCCGGTTCTCTGCAGTGAGCACCGACAGGAAGCGCCCGAGCAGTGGCGCGGCCTGCGTCTTGTGGATGCGCTCGACGGCCGCACGCGTGATGACGTCCTCCACGTCGTCGTCGCGCAGGACGTTGGTCGCGGCGCCGAGTGCCTTGGCCACCTGCCGCGCGATCTTCCGCGCGTTGTCCGGCTCGACCATCCACTTCGCGGCACGCTCTGCGGCATTCAACGTGTGGAGCTTCGCGATGATGACGTCGCGATTGAGGAAGTTCTTCTCGACGAATGCCCCGAGCGTCACCCCCACCCGGTCCTTTCGCATCGGGATAATCGCGGTGTGCGGGATGGGAATGCCCAGCGGGTGACGGAACAGCGCCGTCACCGCGAACCAGTCCGCGAGCCCGCCGATCATCGCGGCTTCCGCAGTCGCCCGCACGATGGCCAGCCACGGGTATTGCGGCTCGAGCAAGCGCGTCACGAGGAACACGATCGTTGCCCCGATCAGCAGCCCCGTGGCCCATCGCTTGATCGACGTCAGGCGCTTCTGTCGGACGGCCTCGTCATCCGGCCGCAGGGGCTGCGGCTCGGACAGTGCCTTGAGGTCGGGCACCGGCCGAATACCCCCGGGGACCGACTCGCGTGTGACGGGTGACGTTGGTGGACGCTGGTCGGTGGGGATCACCCGAGCCTACTCCTCGAGCTTGACCTTGCGCAGGTCGATGACGTCGACGCTGGCGCCCGCGGGAACGTCCACGTACAAGACACACGGACGTCCCGCCACTTCCACCGCCGAGAGCGCGATGGTGCGGCCACGCGTGGAGTACAGGTGCCGGCTCGTCGTGCTCGACAGCGGACGCAGGTCCTCGAAGCGCTTGAGGAGCGCCGTATCCATGAGGTCGAGGAACTCGGCCGCATCGACCGACGTGTCCCACACGGAGAGCCACGCCAGGCCATCGCCGCGTGCCCCGGTCCACGAGAGGAACTTGTCGCCGTCCCACCCTGCTGCGCCGCGGTAGGCCGCGTCCCGATCCTTGAGGTGCTGGAACAGGAGGAGTCGCGTCTCGAACTCACCGAGGTTGTTCTCGTAGACGTCGTTCGCCCCGGCAACCGGCGGCAAGGTCACGATCGTCGGGTCGTCGCGGTTGAGGAAGAAGCGATCCTCGTGCATCACCTGCTCGGTGGAGACCGGCATGTCCTCGAACGGCAGCTTGCCGCCGTTCTTCTCCTTCCAGTTCTTCATGAACTCGGCGCCGCTCAGGTACGGAAAGAGCAGCGTCTCCTGGATCACCAGCGGCGCCGACGCAAAGGTCGGCATCGCACCCTGCCCGTCGCGGATCATCTCGCGCACGCGATCCCAGCCGCCGGGAAGGTTCGCCACGGCGGTCCCGCCGCCGATCATCGACGCGACCTGCTCCAG
>JAEUJK010000067.1 GCA_016794735.1 Gemmatimonadota bacterium
CGGATCTCGAGTCGTGCCAATCCACGTTCCGCCGCCCAGCGCAGCGGGCCGTGCTGCCGCGCAAACTCGAACGCGAGGCGCGCCTCGCGCACGTCGCCCATCTGCAACCGCGCCAACCCGCGATAGTACGCCGCTTCGTGATCCGACGGGGTGTACACGAGGTATTCGGACAACCACGCATCCCCCTCGGCCTCGCGCCCCATCATGACCGCCAGCCGACCGGCCGCCTTGAGCAACGGCAGGCTTCCCGGCTGGGTGCGCAACCCTTCACGATAGGCGGCGAGGGCGCCGAGCAGGTCGCCATTCACTTCACGCTCTGCTCCCCAACTGAGCCATGCACCATCGCCCGCCCCCGCCCCGCGCGGACGCTCGCGCGGCCCGGGCTGCGGCCCCACGTTCACCAACGAATCCGGCGTGAAGTCGAACTGGTGTTCGGTCTGCGACACCACCACGGCCCCATGCCGGTCGATGACCGTGAAGGTCACGTCGCTGATCCCGTCCGGCACCGCCCACTCCCACGATGCCGTCCGGCGGGGTGTGAGGTCGTGTAGCTGGTTGTGCACCGTGAGTCGCCCGGACCAGACCTGCAGGCGGGCACCAGGCAGCGCCTCCGCGACGTTCAGGTCGACCCGCAGTCGCCTGGGATCCGCAGCCATCCGACGCATGTGCAACGCCGCGCGCGGCGCCACCCGGGACACGCCGCCCAGGCCACGCAGCGGCAGCCAGCTCTCGGTGAAGCTGATCCGATCGTTAGGCTCCAGCCACGCGTACGTCTCCTGGTCGCGAAAGAGCCCGGCCTGGATCTCCACATAGGCGCTGGAATCGTCCGATAACGCACGTCGCCAATCCATCGCGTCGGCATCGACACCCCACGACCAGATCTTCTTGGCCGGGAGCTCATCGGGCGGGGCGTAGTGCCCGACGCCGCTGTTGGTGCGCGGCTGCCAGATCGCCATGAACCCCTCGCGACTGGCGTGGCTGAAGCGCGAGACCGGCCCATGCACATGGTTCCGGAGCACGGAGTTGTCCGTGCCCCGGCGGTCCACCGGCCAGGTATCGACATCGGTGAACCCGTGCGACGCCGTGTACTTCATGGGGTACAGGATCTGCGTGTCGTCGAACGCTCGCACGGCGGCGTTGGTCCACCAGTAGAAGCGCTGCCGCGTGGTGGAGGGATTCGTCAGCGTCACGTGCTGGTCCAGCGCCGCGCGACCGGGGCGCAGCGAAAGCTCCACCACCCACCGCAGGCCATACGCCCGGTCGGTGTTCGCCACGTACACCGACGCGCGTCCGTCCGGATGCTGGCGCGTCGCGACCTCCACGGGCGAGGTCGTCATCCAGTTGTGCGACACGGGAAAGTTGAACTCGATCCCGAAGGCGGCCCACGACCCGCGATACGCGATGTTCGAGAACTTCATCGCGGTGTTCGCATAGAACATCTCCTGCCCGTTGATCTTGTCCGTGCAGCCGTACAGGTGGCCACCAAGGTCCGGCAGGATCGAACACTTGAGGTACTCGTT
>JAEUJK010000079.1 GCA_016794735.1 Gemmatimonadota bacterium
CAGGCGGTGCGTGGCAGCCACCGGGTGACCGACCAGACGCCGGAGGAGAAGTACCAGGCGCTGCAACGCTTCACCCGCGACCTCACGGAGCAGGCCCGGAAGGGCAAGCTCGATCCGGTGATCGGGCGCGACGAGGAGATCCGGCGCGTGATGCAGGTGCTCTCGCGCCGCACCAAGAACAACCCGGTGCTCATCGGCGAGCCTGGCGTCGGCAAGACGGCGATTGCCGAAGGGCTCGCGCAGCGCATCGTGAACGGGGACGTCCCCGAGGGACTCAAGGGCAAGCGACTCATCGCGCTCGACCTCGGGGCCCTGATTGCCGGCGCCAAGTTCCGCGGTGAGTTCGAGGAGCGCCTCAAGGCCGTGCTCAAGGAGATCACCGACGCCCAGGGGCTGTTCGTCGTGTTCATCGACGAGATGCACACCCTGGTTGGTGCCGGCAAGGCCGAGGGATCGATGGACGCGGGCAACATGCTCAAGCCGATGCTCGCCCGCGGGGAGCTGCGCGTGGTCGGCGCGACCACGCTCGACGAGTACCGCAAGCACGTGGAGAAGGATCCTGCCCTCGAGCGACGCTTCCAGCCGGTGTTTGTCGGCGAGCCGACCGTCGAGAGCTCGATCGCCATCCTGCGTGGCTTGAAGGAGCGGTACGAGGCGCACCACGGCGTGCGGATCACCGACGGCGCGATCGTTGCCGCGGCGACGCTGTCGAATCGCTACATCGGCGAGCGGTTCCTCCCGGACAAGGCGATCGACCTCGTGGACGAGGCGGCCTCGCGCCTGCGCATCGAGATCGACTCGATGCCGCAGGAGATCGACGAGGTCGAGCGCCGCATCGTGCAGCTGGAGATCGAGCGCCAGGCCCTCGTGAAGGAAAAGGACCCGCAAGCGGTGGAGCGGCGCCAGGCCCTCGAGAAGGAGCTGGCCGGCGAACGTGAGCGCAGCGCCGGGATGAAGGCGCAATGGCAGCGCGAGAAGGAAACGCTCGGCGCGGTCGGCACCATCAAGCAGCAGATCGAGGACGCCCGCGTGCAGGCCGAGCAGGCGACGCGCGCGGGAGACCTGGGGCGCGCGGCCGAGATCCAGTACGGCACCATTCCGCAGTTGGAGCAGAAGCTCAAGGACAGCGAGGGACAGCTGGCGTCGCGGCAGGGCGATGGCAGTCGCCGGTTCCTCAAGGAGGAGGTCACGGCCGACGACATCGCCGAGGTCGTCTCGCGCTGGACGGGGATTCCGGTCACGCGGATGATGGAAAGCGAGCGCGAGCGACTGGCGAAGCTCGAGGAGGAACTCGCGCAACGCGTCGTTGGGCAGCGCGAGGCCGTCGAGGCGGTCTCCAACGCGGTGCGCCGGTCGCGCGCCGGGTTGCAGGACCCGCATCGGCCGATCGGCTCGTTCATCTTCCTCGGGCCCACCGGCGTCGGCAAGACGGAGACCGCACGCGCCCTCGCCGAGTTCCTGTTCGACGACGAGCAGGCGATGGTGCGCATCGACATGTCCGAGTACATGGAGAAACACGCCGTCGCGCGGTTGATCGGCGCGCCGCCGGGGTACGTCGGCTACGAGGAAGGCGGCCAGCTCACGGAAGCGGTGCGCCGTCGCCCGTACCAGGTCGTGCTCTTCGACGAGATCGAGAAAGCGCACCCGGATGTGTTCAACATCCTGCTGCAGATCCTCGACGATGGACGGCTCACCGACTCGCAGGGTCGCACCGTCGACTTCCGCAACGTGGTCATCATCATGACCTCGAACCTCGGCTCGTCCTTCATCCTCGAACACGCGGCCAGTGACTGGAACGTGGTGGAGACGCAGGTGCAGGCCGCGATGCGCCAGCACTTCAAGCCGGAGTTCCTGAATCGCGTCGATGACACCGTCATCTTCCGGCCGCTTGGCCGCGAGCACATCGACCGCATCGTCGACCTGCAGCTGGCACGGCTCCGCACGTTGCTGACTGAACGCAAGCTCACGCTCGAGTTGTCGGACGAGGCACGCACGATCCTGGTGGAAGAGGGATACGACCCCGCGTTCGGTGCGCGTCCGCTCAAGCGCACCATCCAGCGACTCGTGCAGAACCCGCTCGCGCTCGCCATCCTCGAGGGGAAGTTCAACGAGGGAGATACGATCCGCGCGACGGCCGGACCGGACGCGTCGCTGGTATTCGAGCGCGTGGCCTGACGTGGGGGAAGACGAACGCTGGATGCGCGAAGCCCTGGCCCTCGCCGAACAAGCGGCGAGGGCCGGGGACGTTCCCGTGGGCGCCGTCGTGGTGCACGCGGGGCGCATCGTCGGGCGCGCGGCCAACCGCACGGTTCGCGACCAGGATCCCACCGCACATGCCGAGTTGCTCGCCCTGCGCGAGGCCGCGTCGACACTTGGACAGTGGCGACTCGACGGCTGCACCGTGTACGCGACGCTCGAGCCGTGTGCCATGTGCGCCGGAGCGATGGTCCTGGGGCGACCGGATCGCGTGGTCTTTGGGGCGTGGGACGACAAGGCCGGGATGGTCGGCTCGATCGGCGACCTGTTGCGGCACCCGCGCCTGAACCACCGACCCGAGGTGCGCGGTGGAGTCCTGGCGGAAGAAGCGGGCGCGGTACTGACCGAGTTCTTTCGGGCGCGCAGGCCTGGCTGACACCGCAGTGGCGAGTGAGCCAACGCGTTGACGCCACGTAACTTGACCAACTAAGTTGCTTGGCTCATTGAGGACAGGTGTCCGAGTGGCTGAAGGAGCCGGTCTCGAAAACCGGTGTACCGGTAACGGTACCGTGGGTTCGAATCCCACCCTGTCCGTGAACGTCGTTTACCGAGGGTAAGTGGGTCGCGGGGTAGGGACTTACCCCTCACCTCCTTACCCTCGTCCGCTGTCACCCCGCGTGTTGCTGCATCCCGTGTAGTTGGACAGGTGGCCGAGTGGCTTAAGGCGCACGCCTGGAAAGCGTGTGGTGGGGAAACTCACTCGCGGGTTCGAATCCCGCCCTGTCCGTGAAGGCGCCCAGACCGGGCGCCTTTTTCATTGGTTTATCGACGGTTCATGGGCGCCGTGATATGTTCGCGGCTCCTTTTCCCCGACCTTTCCCTCCGCAATGCCAAACCTCGGCGTCTTCCATCCCCAGGTTGTGCACTTCGTGATCGCCCTGTCGCTGCTTGGGGTGGCACTCCGCGTCGTCTCGCTCCTTCGCAAGTGGCCCTGGATGAACCCCGCGGCCGCCGCGCTCATTGTGCTCGGCACCGTGGCCTCGGTGGTGGCCGTGAAGAGCGGCGCCGATGCGCACGGCCCCGCTGAACGTGTTCCGGGTGCCCGCAACGCCGTCGTGGAGCACGAGGAGTGGGGCGAACGTGCGCGCAACATCTTCCTGCTCATCGCGGCCGTGGAATTGATCGCGCTGGCCATGGCGGAGAATCGGCGACGCGTGCTGCACATGGCTAGTGCGGTGATCGGGCTCGGTGGCGCGTTCGCGCTGTACGAGACCGGGGAACACGGCGGCGAACTCGTGTATTCCTACGCGGGTGGCGTCGGGATTCGGTCGGGTGACCCGGCGGACGTGGAACGCCTGCTGATGGCCGGTCTGTACCATCAGGCCATGCTCGACCGGCGTGAGAAGCGCGGCGAGGCGGCCAGTGAACTCTTCGCGCAGATGGGCCGTCTGCGGCCGGCGGACTTTTCTGTCCAGTTGCTGGCCGTCGAGTCGCTGCTCCGCGACCGGAACGATGTGGCATCCGCGCGGCAGGCTGTGGACGCCCTCAACCCGCCGGACGACCGGGGAAAGCGTTCGCAGGCGCTGCTCAAGGTGGACATTCTTGCCACGGCCGGGCACCGTGACTCCGCGAGGGCACTGCTCGAGCCCATTGTTGCCGCCCTCACGACGCCGAACCCGCGGCTCCAAGCCAAGCTGGATTCCCTCAAGCAGTGATCTCTGGCACAACCCCTGCCTTTACAGAGGCAGGGTGAGGCCTGCCTGACCGATGGTTGGTCGGGTCTCACACAGTCGTGCCTCCACGAGACCTCCGGAACATGCGAGCACCGTCCACCGTGATGACTCGATTGGCGAGGGTCGCGCTCCTGGTATTGGGCGTCGACCTGTCGTCCAAGGTGCTCGCGGACGTGCTGCTCGCCGGGGACAGCGTCGACCTCCTGCCCTGGCTGCACCTGCAGGTCGTGCACAACCTGCAGGGTGCGTTCGGCTGGTCGGCGGGAGCGTACACGTGGCAGCTCAACCTCGCGCTGACGCTGTGCGCGGTGGTGTTCATCTTCCCAGTGGCGCGCGACCTCGCCAAGGTGGACGCGCGGTCGCCGCGCGCACTCGGCCTGATCGTCGGCGGCGCGCTCGGGAACCTGGTTTCCCTGGTTGGCCCGCCCGCAGGGGTGGCCGACTTCATCGGCGTCCACTGGCAGCCGGGCCACGGCGTGGTGCTCAACGTGGCGGATGTCGCGGCCTACTGCGGGCTCGCGATGATCATGCGGACCGGGTTCCGCCTCGTGGCCGCGATTCGCGAAGAGGCTCGGGTTGCGGCGGCGGTTCGCGTGGGGAGTGTCTACGCCGCGCGTGAGTCGATCCGCGGCCGCCATCCTGAACGAGTCGTGAACGACTGGAGCAACGTGGTGGATCTCGGCGTCGTGCGCGCCGACGGCCCTGCGGATGAGAGCGCCGTGCCGCGTCCGCTGGGAGCCGTGCCGCGCCGCGCCAACGTCCGGCTCGTGCG
>JAEUJK010000097.1 GCA_016794735.1 Gemmatimonadota bacterium
CGCCTGCAGGATGAACTCACCGGCACCGAGAACCGCATCGCCACCGCGCGCAAGGACTACAACGCGATGGTCGAGGAGTACAACGCCTACATCCGCCGCTTCCCGCAGGTCCTGACGGCCAAGGTGATCGGCTCCAAGGCGCGGGAGTACTTCGAGGCGAGCGCGGCCGCGACGGGCGAGGCCCCCAAGGTCGACTTCTCGAAGTAGGGCTGGTGCTACCGCCGCGCGGCGTCGACCGCGCGGCGGATCAGCGGCAGGGTCAAGCGATCGCCGGAGAGCCGCGTGTCCCCCACCAGGATCGTGGGCACCGAGGTGATGCCGGCCGCGGTAACACGCTCGATGTCAGACGCGAGCAGGCGCAGCATCATCTGGCGGCCGGTGCAGCGCGCCTGTTCCGACGAGTCAGCCCCCACGGCCACGGCCAGGCTGTCGAACCACGGGCGTGGATCTTCCCGGCGCGCCCACTGCGCCTGGGTGGCAAACAGGGTGTCGTGCATCTCGCGAAAGCGCCCGGAACCTGCGGCGCAAAGGGCGGCCAGCGCGGCGAACCGCGCATTGAAGTGCGCATCCTGCGGCGCGTTGATGTAGGCCAATCGCGCGAGGCCGGCCTCGACGTACTCGCGGCGCAGCACCGGGATCACGTCCCGGGCCAGCGCCCGGCATTCCTCGCACTGGAAGTCGGTCGCGACGACGATGTACACGGAGGCGCTCGGCGTCCCTTCGATGCGGAGCGAGTCGATCCGGTTGCCCATGGTGTCGGGCCGAAGGGCGAGGCGGGCATTGCGGCGGGCGCGCACCGAGTCGGCGATCGACGGTCCCTGCCGCGCCGCGCGGCGCGAGTCGTCCCCGCCGCTGCAGGCGGACGCGGCAGCGCTGAGCGCGAGGGCGGTGGCCAGCACCCGTCGTGACAGGGGAAAATCCAACTGTGTCATGGTTCAGGAAGGGAGTAAGATACTGCAACCCTCCCTGATCCCATGCGCCGCCTTGCCCTCGTACTCGCCGTCGGGCTCACCGCGTGTCAGCGCAGTGCCCCGCCCGCCGACCCGCAACTCGTGGCGCAGTGGCTGCGATCGTCGCTCTCGTTTGTCCGCAGCGAGCGGCTCGGGCCACCGGTCGCCTCGCGCATCTCGGCGTACGCGTCGCTGGCACTGTTCGAGGGATATGCCGCTGACCCCGCGAGCGGGTTGCGCTCGCTCGGCAGCCAGCTGAACGGATGGACCGCACCGGCGGCGCCGACGGTCCCGGTCGACGGCGCGGTAATCGCCGCTGTCGCCAGCCGGATCGTGATGGACTCGCTCTTTCGCGACGGCTTCGCGGCTACCCGAAGAACCGTCGATTCGCTGAGTGCGGCCCAGGTGGAGGCTCGTGTGGCCGCTGGGGTGAGCGAGGCAGTGCGCACGGCCTCCGAGTCGCATGGCCAGCAGCTCGCCGCCGCGTTGCTCGGGTGGGCAGCCACCGACGGTTTCTTCGAGACGCGCAAACGCACGTGGGACGCCCCCACGGCGCGCGAGACGTGGCAGAACACGTCGACCCCTGACCAGCTCGTGCCGATCCAGCTCTCCGGCGAGAC
>JAEUJK010000122.1 GCA_016794735.1 Gemmatimonadota bacterium
CTGCACACCACGATCTTCGGCCCGGGGCGGCAGCTGTACGAGATCCAGATCCGCACGCGGGACATGCATCGCACCGCCGACTATGGCATCGCGGCGCACTGGCGGTTCAAGGAGGAGTCCAAGTCCGCGGACGAGCTGGACCGGCACCTCTCGTGGTTCCGGAAGGTGCTCGAGCTGCAACTCGACGCGAAGGACCCGGCCGAGTTCCTCGAGTTCCTCAAGCTCGACCTCTACCAGGACGAGATCTTCCTGTTCACGCCGACGGGGGACGTCATCCAGCTCCCGCGTGGCGCCACGCCGATCGACTTCGCGTTCGCCGTGCACACGGAAGTGGGCACGCATTGCCAGGGCGCCAAGGTCAACGGCAAGATCGCGCCGCTCTCGCGCGAGCTGAAGAACTCGGAAACCGTCGAGATCCTCACCTCGCCGAACGCGCGCCCGAGCCGCGACTGGCTTGCGCACGTGCGCACGGGCCGGGCACGACACAAGATCCGCCAATGGCTGCGGCAGGAAGAGGAGCAGTCGTCGGCGAAGATCGGCCGGGAAATCCTCGAGCGCGAAGTGCGCCGTCGCCGGCTCGGCAAGCTCGATGAAGCGCGCCTGGAGGCCGCGGCGTCGTCGCTTGGCCTCAACAACGCGCATCACCTCATCGCGTCGCTCGGGCAGGGAGACCTCAACGTCACCCAGGTCCTGAAGGCGATCTATCCGGAGGCCGAGAGCCCGGAGCACGTCCCCAAGCCGACGGCGATCGAACGCCTGGTCGACCGCATCCGTGGCACCGGGAAGGGGATCCGGATCCAGGGGGCCGACGGGCTCATGGTCCGTTACGCCCACTGCTGCCAACCGGTGCCGGGCGATCCGGTGGTCGGGTACGTGACGCGAGGCCGCGGGGTCAGCATCCACCGCGGTGACTGCCCGAACCTCCTGATGCTGGTCCACGAGCCGGAACGCCGCCTCGACATCGACTGGCAGGAGCAGCCCGGCGAGCGGTTCGAGGTGCGCCTGATCCTCGACGGGTTCGACCGGCGTGGGCTCTACGCCGACGTCGCCGCCGCGGTCAGCTCCACGGGGACCGACATCCGGAGCATGGAGCTCAAGACCACGGATGCCCGGGTGAGCGGGGCGGCGGTGGTTGAGGTGGAGAACCTCGCCCATCTCCAGCGGATCATCAAAGCCGTCCGGCGGGTGAAGGGGATCCAGGACGTGCAGCGGAAGGAGCGGATCAGCGAGGGGTAGGTGCCGGGGGAGGGTTACCCGAACAAACACCGGCATGGTAGATTGGTGGCATGGCTGCCCCCTTTCGCCTCCAGGCACCCTTCGCCCCTGCGGGAGACCAACCCGCGGCCATCGCGGAACTGAGCGCGGGGCTCGCGCGCGGCGACCGGTTCCAGACCCTCCTGGGTGTCACCGGCTCCGGGAAGACGATGACGATGGCCCACGTCATCGCCAACTACGGGAAGCCGACGCTGGTCCTGTCCCACAACAAGACGCTCGCGGCGCAGCTCTACGGGGAGCTCAAGAGTTTCTTCCCGACGAACGCGGTCGAGTACTTCATCTCGTACTACGACTATTACCAGCCGGAGGCGTACGTCCCCTCGAGCGACACCTACATCGAGAAGGACGCGTCGATCAACGAAGACATCGACCGGCTCCGCCTGCGGGCCACCTCGTCGCTGATGGAGCGCGACGACGTGATCATCGTGGCGACCGTCTCGGCGATTTACGGCCTCGGCGACCCGGTGGAGTACCGCAAGCGGATGGTGATGCTCGAGCGGGGGCAGCAGGTCTCCCGCGACCAGATCCTGCGGCAGCTCGTGGGCATCCTGTACTCGCGCAACGACGTGGCGTTCGACCGCGGGTCGTTCCGCGTGCGGGGCGACACGATCGAGATCCTCCCGGCCTACGAGGAGCAGGGGGTGCGGGTGGAGATGTGGGGAGACGAGATCGAGCGCATCTCCAAGATCTCGACCGTGACGGGAGAGACGATCGCCGAGCTGGAGCGCACGGCGATCTATCCGGCGAAACACTTCATCACGTCACGCCCGACGCTCGAGCGCGCGTCCACGGCCATTCGCGCCGAGCTGGCCGACCGGCTGGCGGTGCTGCGCAACTCCGGCAAACTGCTGGAAGCGCAACGCCTGGAGTCGCGCACGAACTTCGACCTCGAGATGATGCTCGAGATCGGGACCTGCGCGGGGATCGAGAACTACTCGCGGCACCTCTCGGGCCGGAAGGAAGGGGAGCGGCCCGCGGTGTTGTTCGACTACTTCCCCGAGGACTTCCTCGTCGTCGTGGACGAATCGCACGTGACGCTCCCGCAGGTGCGCGGGATGTACAACGGCGATCGCGCGCGGAAGGAGACCCTCGTCGAGTACGGATTCCGGCTTCCGAGCGCACTCGATAACCGCCCGCTGATCTTCGACGAGTTCATGCGACTCACGCCGCGCGCCGTGTTCGTGAGCGCGACGCCCTCGGAGCTCGAGCTCGAGTTGTCCCAGGGGGTCGTGGTCGAGCAGATCATTCGCCCGACGGGGCTCGTCGACCCGGAGATCGAGGTGCGCCCGGTGCGCGGCCAGGTGGACGACCTGCTCAACGAGATCCGGCTGCGCGAGCGGCGCGGTGAACGTGTCCTCGTCACCACCCTCACCAAGCGGATGGCGGAAGACCTGAGCGATTACCTCGCCCAGGTCGGGGTGCGCGTGCGCTACATGCACGCCGACATCGATGCCATCGAACGCATGGAGATCATTCGCGGGCTGCGACTTGGCGAGTTCGACGTGCTGGTCGGGATCAACCTCCTGCGCGAGGGGCTCGACATGCCCGAGGTGTCGCTGGTGGCAATCCTCGACGCGGACCAGGAAGGGTTCCTGCGCTCCGATCGTTCGCTGATCCAGACTGTGGGGCGTGCGGCGCGACACGTGAATGGCCGCGCGATCTTCTACGCCGACAAGGTCACCGACTCGATGCAACGCTGCATCAGCGAAACCTCGCGGCGACGCGAGGCGCAGGTGCGGTCGAACGTGGAGAAGGGCATCGTGCCGCGCGGGGTGGAGAAGAGCGTCGACGAGGTGCGGTTCATCACGCGCGTGGCCGACGCGCGCGAGGAACGGGAGGCGCGCGCCCGCAAGGTGGCCGAGCCGTCGGCGGCGTATGGTGCCGCCGACTACGAACAGCGACTCGCGGCGCTGGAAGCGGAGATGAAGGAAGCGGCGGCGTCGCTCGACTTCGAGAATGCCGCCCGGCTGCGGGACGCCGTCTTCGAGCTGCGGGCCGCGCGCGATCGATCCAACAATGCGCGCAAGCGCGACGCGTTCGCCGATATCCGTGCGAGTCGTTAGGCCCATCGACCAGGCGGTGTCGCGCGAGGAACTCGAGCGGTGGGGTGAGGCCCTCGGCGCCACGCTCGAGCCGGGCGACCTCGTGGCCCTCCACGGCAACCTCGGCGCGGGAAAGACCACCCTCGCGCAGGCCATCGCCCGTGGCTTTGGCGTGGAGGCCGAGGTGACCTCGCCGACCTATGCACTCGCCCACCAATACCAGGGGCGCGGCGGGATCCTGTGGCACCTGGATCTCTACCGGATCGGGGGACCGCGCGAGCTGGAGCAGTTGGGGTGGGACGACATGGTCGCGGGCGACGCGGTCGTCATGATCGAATGGCCCGAACGCGCCGAGGCGTACCTGCCCGTCCCGCGGCTCGACGTGTATCTCGCGACCGTTCCGGGGGACACGACGGTGCGGCACCTGAAGGTGGCCTGACGTGGAACTCGCCCTCGACGCCTGCGGATACATCGGCACCGTGGCCGTGTTCGACGGCGCCACGGTCGTGGCGTCGCGCGAGGTCGTGATGCGCGGTGAGGCCGAGGAGCGACTGATGCCCGCGGTGGTGGATGCGGTGATGGCGGCTGGCGGGTGGGACCGGCTCTCCGCGGTCTGGGTCGGGGGCGGGCCCGGGAGCTTCACCCCGCTGCGCCTCGCGGCGTCGATCGCCAAGGGCGTGGCCACCGCGCGTCGACTCCCGCTCCATGCCGGGTCGTCGCTGGCCCTCGCGGCTGCAGATCCCGGTTTGGGCGACGGGCGCGTCGCGGTGGCGCTCGACGCGATGCGGGGTGAGGTCTTCGTGCAGCTGTTCGAGCGCCACGGCAACTCGTTAGGTGCACCGGCGCCGTGGCAGCGCGTCGCGCGTGACGCGGCGGTGGAGCTCGCGCAGCGCGCGGGGGCCCGGTTGCTGCAGCTGCCGGTGACCGGGGGCGAGGTCCGGCCGCACGCGGCGCACTTTCGCCTCCTCCACGACGCCGGCCTGGTGATGCCGGTGGACCTCGAGCGGTGGGAGCCGGAGTACGGGCGGTTGGCCGAAGCGCAGGTGGTGTGGGAGGCCCGTCATGGTCGCCCGCTGTCGGAGCGGCCCTGATGCCTGCTTCCCGACGCGCGGCGACCGATCAATACCGGACGCGCGCCGCACAGCGCGAAGACCTCGAGGCGGTCCACGTCCTCGAGCGGCTCTGCTTTTCCGATCCGTGGAGCCTTCGTTCGCTCGCCGAGGAGTTGGATCGGGCCACTTCGCACTTCGTGGTGGCGGTGCGGGGAACCGAAGGGGGCGATGAGGTGGTGGGGTACGCGATCGCGCACGCCGCGGCAGACGAGGCCGAGGTGGCGAACGTGGCGGTATCCCCGACGCATCGCGGGCAGGGGATCGGGGCGATGCTGGTCCAGGGGGTGCTGGCGCAGGTGCGTGCGGCCGGGGCCCTCGACTGCTGGTTGGAGGTGAGGGCGTCGAACGAGGCGGCGCGCGCCCTCTACCGGCAGCTCGGGTTCGACGACGTCGGGCTGCGAAAGCGCTATTATGCCCGTCCCGTGGAGGACGCGGTCGTGATGCGGCGGAGCCTGCGCGGCGCCTAGGAATCGGTTTTTGTTGCTGTTGGAAATACAGCGGTGGCGTGCCTGCGCGCTCCCCCGCCTACCATGCGCAGCGAGTCACCCACTCGCCAGGAGGAACCTGTGGCCAAGAGCTTGAACAAGGTGCAGTTGATCGGAAACGTCGGGAAAGACCCCGAAGTGCGCTCCACGACCAGCGGGGGTCGCGTCGCGGACTTCTCCCTCGCCACCTCGCGATCCTGGAACGACCAGGGCGGCGGCGGCCAGCGGCAGGAGAAGACCGAGTGGCACCGCTGCATCGCCTGGAACGGTCGGGCCGGGTCCGGGATGGGGCTGGCCGACATCGTCGAGAAGTACGTGAAGAAGGGCGACAAGCTGTTCGTCGAGGGGAGCATCGAGTACCGCCAGTGGCAGGACCAGAGCGGCCAGACCCGGTACATGACCGAGATCCGCGTCCGCGACATCATCCTGTTATCCCCGCGCGGTGAAGGTGGCGGTGGCGGCGACTGGGAGGGCGGCGGGCGGTCGCGCTCGTCGTCGTCGGATCGCGGTCGGGCGCCGGCCCCGGCGGCCTCGAACGAGGATTTCGAGGAGTTCCCGCGGGCCCTCGAAGACGCTGACGACGATCTTCCGTTTTGATCGTCAGTATGGGGTGGGGGGAGTTACCCCACCCCCGTCCCTGCCCGGCGCGGCCTCCGCGTCGGGCTTCGCGACGTGGTCCGGATTCCACTCATGCGGAAGTTCCAGTGCATCACATTGACCTGATCCAGAGCGCACCCGCGGTCGTTGGAGGCTCCCTGTGAGCCGCCGCGTGCTTGTCACCGGTGGGGCCGGCTTCATCGGCTCCCATGTCGCCGAGGGGTTTCTCGCCGCAGGCGACGCGGTCGATGTCCTCGACAACCTGTCGTCCGGCAAGCGGGAAAACGTCCCCGCCGCCGCCGGCTTTCATCACCTCGACATCACGTCCCCCGACGCCGCGGCCCTGATCCGCGGCGGTGGATATGACGTGGTCTGCCACCTCGCCGCCCAGATCGACGTGCGGAAGTCGGTGGCCGATCCCGCCTACGATGCCTCGGTCAACATCGGCGGATCGCTCAACCTGCTCGAGGCCGTCCGGGCTTCGGGGCGGGCGACGCGCTTCGTCTTCTCGTCCACGGGTGGTGCGATCTACGGCGACTTCGTGCAGGTGCCGACGGTCGAGAACATGCCGAAGGACCCCGAGTCCCCGTACGGCATCGCGAAGCTCTCCGTCGAGTACTACATGGGGTACTTCGCGCGCGTCCACGGGCTCGACACGGTCGCGCTGCGGTATGCCAACGTCTATGGCCCGCGCCAGGACCCGCATGGTGAGGCCGGCGTCGTGGCGATCTTCTGCAAGCGCGTCCTCGCGGGTGAGACCCTCACCGTCTTCGGCGACGGGCAGCAGACCCGCGACTACGTCTACGCCGGTGACGTCGCCCGCGCGAACTTCCTCGCCGCGACGACGACGCTCCCGAAGATGCGGCAGCTCGACGTGCGCGCGTACAACATCGGCACCGGGGTCGAGACCTCCGTGCTCGACCTCGCCCGCACGATCTACGGCGCGGCGGGACGCGAGGGCACGGTCAATCACGCACCGGCGCGCGCGGGTGAGCAGATGCGCTCCTCGGTGAACACGAGCAAGGCGGCCGCGGAGCTGGGATGGAAGCCGCAGGTGTCGCTCGCCGAAGGACTGGCGAAGACCTACGCATACTTTGCCTCGCGTCATTAGCCTTATGGCATGACGCCCCTGTATGCCCAGGTCGAGGCGGCCGTGCCCACGTCGGCGTGGGGACTGATCACCACAGCCGACCTCGTGACACAAGTCGTGCTCGCGCTGCTGTTGGTGTTGTCGTTGGTGAGCTGGACGATCATGGTGGCCAAGTGGAGGGAGTTCCGCTCGGTGCGGCGGACGAGCGCCGAATTTCTCGCCTCCTTCGAGCGGGCCAACTCGGTGGCCGAGGTGGCTGCCATCAGTCGAAAGGCCGGGGCCGGTCCCCTGACGCGCGTCTTCCAGCGCGCAGAGGTCTTCCTTACCGAGACCCGCCCCGCCATGGCCGCCACCGCGGAGCGCAGTGCCAAGTTCAGCGCATCGCAGGTCGAGGCACTGCACCTGGTGCTCGACGCCCAGACCGATCGCGAACGTGATGCGCTGAGTCGGTACATCCCCTCACTCGCCATGATCGCCTCGGCATCGCCGCTCATCGGCCTGCT
>JAEUJK010000127.1 GCA_016794735.1 Gemmatimonadota bacterium
AGCAGGCCGAGTGCGGCGAAGGCGACCGCGACGAGCCGCATGTTGGCTTCAGCGCCAGGTTCGAGATTGTCGGCGAGGAGTGGCACGACCTCCACCGACGGATCGCGCAGTGCCAGCGCGGTGTCGGCGACCACAACGCCAGGGGTCGGGCGCCGAGCCGCGACGACTCGTGCTGCCGCGGTGGCGGCATCGAGGGTCGCACCCGGCTGCAGTCGGCCGATCACGGAGAACTGGGCTACCTCCGTCGACACGCCCGGAAACACTCGGCGCTGACTCTCGACGGGCACCCACACCTGCATGTCGTCGCGTGCTTCCCACGCCGCGCCGCGGAACTTCGGGGCGGCCACCCCAATGACGGTGAACGCCACATCGGCCAGCGTGATCGTGCGACCCAGGATGGCCGGGTCCTGCGCAAAGGTGCGCGTCCAGAGTGCATGGGAGAGCACGGCGACCTGTGCCGCGTCGCCTGCGGCGATGGCGCGACCACGCAGCGCCGACACCCCCAACACATCGAAGTAGCTGTCGGTGACGAAGGTCGCCGTGACCGTTGCGTCATCCACCCCCGGTGCCGCAGCGGTGACGGGTTGCGAGGTCCACGCGTCCACCGCCGAGAACTGACTCGCGAGGTTCGCGTACCCCTCGACCTCGTCCCGGGTGACGGCACGCTCGATGCGCGACCCGTCCTTCAGCTGGCTCCCGCGGATGCGCACCATGTCGGCCGACGCCGGGACCGCGCTCGGCGGTCGATCGGCGACGGAATGCAGGAGCGTGTAGAGCACCACGTTGATCGCAATCCCGACCGAGAGGACGGTGATCATCGTCAGGGTCGACAGCGGGTGCCGGGCGAAATGCCGGGTGGCGAAGCGCACGTCCGCCACGAAGGCGTCGAACCCGGATGTGCCGCGCGCGATGCGACCTTCCTCCTCGAGGAAGAGCACGTTGCCGAACTCGCGCCTCGCCTCACGACGCGCGTCATCCGCGGAGAGCCCGCGCGCCATCAGACGCTCCGTCGACCGGTGGAGATGATCCGCCATCTCCGCCTGCATCTCGCGGTCCAGGCGACGGCGCAGCACCACCGCCCGCAGCCAACGCAACGCGCGCGTGATCATGTCGCGTCGCCAGAAACGCGCTGCACCTGGAGGATCGCCGCCAGGGCACGGGAGAACCGTTCGTAGCTCGCCCGCTGCTGGGCGAGCTGCTTTCGCCCGGCCGCCGTCAACGCGTACACCTTCGTGCGACGCCCGCTCTCAGATGGTGCCCACTCCGACTTCAGCAGCCCGCGTTCCTCGAGCCGGTAGAGCGCCGGATAGAGCGACCCCGCGTTCACGTTCAGGACATCCCCGCTGATCGCCTGGATGCGGAGCGTGAGGTCGTAGCCATTGGTCGGCTCCGCCTGCAGCAGCTGCAGCACGATCAGTTCGAGGGTCCCGGGGAGAAAGTTCGAGCCGCTCATCGATGCTCTTCACTCGTTTATCTAGTGGTGAGGGCACGATCGACCCCAGACCACTAGTTTGTCAAGTGGAGACGCGAGCCGGGTTCGGCG
>JAEUJK010000129.1 GCA_016794735.1 Gemmatimonadota bacterium
GTCTGCCAGAGCATCCCCTGCGCGGCCATGGCCGTCACGAGGTACTCGGCGACGACCGACACCGGCGCGGCGTTGGCCGGGAAGTACGCGAAGAAGCGCGGGTGCTGCCAATGCGTCATCCCCGGGACGACGATGCGCTCGAAGTCCTCGAACAGCGCCGTCATCTCCTCCGGCGCCTCGGGCGGCGCCGTGGGGAGCTGGTGGCGGATGTCCCCGGGCCGCACGGCCGGCCGCACGGGCCGCTCGCGCAACCCTTCGCGATAGGTGGCGCCCCACTCTGCCGCGCGCACGAGCCACGCGCGATAGCCCTCTGGTGTCATGGACCTAACGATACCCCGATGCCTGCAGGTCGAACAGCTCCCGGTACAACCCGCCGGCCGACACCAGGGCGTCGTGCGTGCCCTCCTCGAGCAACTGGCCGTCGCGCAGCACCAGGATCCGGTCGGCCATGCGCACCGTCGAGAAGCGGTGCGAGATGATCACCGCCCCGCGCCCGGCCATGAGTCCCGCGAATCGCTGGAACACCTCGGCCTCGGCCCGCGCGTCGAGTGCGGCCGTGGGTTCGTCCAGGATCATCACGCGGGCATCGCGCATGTAGGCTCGCGCGAGCGCAATGCGTTGCCACTCGCCGCCGGACAGGTCCAACCCTTCCTGGAACCGTCTCCCAAGCATCTGCCGCCATCCGTGGGGAAAGCGGTCGAGCAACACGGTGGCCTGCGCCTTCTCGGCGGAGGTGAGCAACTCGGACGGTGGTGGCTCCTCGACCGGGGCGGTCGATCGGCCGTCGTCCTGGTCGAGCCACTCGCGCGCCACGTCGATCTCGCCGACGCCGACATTCTCTGCGACGCGCATGTCGTACCGCACAAAGTCCTGGAAGATCACGCCAATCGCGCGCCGGACACTCGCGAGGTCGTACTCGCGGAGGTCGCGCCCATCGAGAAGGATGCGTCCCTCGGTGGGGTCGTACAGGCGCGCGAGCAACTTCGTGAGGGTCGTCTTCCCCGCCCCGTTCTCGCCGACGAGGGCGATGCGCTCACCCGGTGCAATGGAGAATGACAGGTGGCGCACCGCCCAGCGATCACTCCCGGGGTAACGGAACCCCACATCCTCGAAGCGGAATCCCTCGCGCCACTGCGCTGGCACTTCCGGGCCGCCGGGCGGGCTCTTGATCGCCGGCTCCATGTCGAAAAACAGGAAGAGGTCGCGGAGGTACAGCGCCTCTTCGTGCACGCCCGTGATCAGGCCGAGCAACCCCTGGAGCAGGTCGCGTCCCCGGCGAAACGAGGCGGCGAGGAAGGTGAGGGAGCCGATGGTGATGGTTCCCTGCACCGCCTGCACCACGATCAACAGGTAGGCGGAGTAGTACCCCAGGGTCGAGAGGAGGCTGAGCCCGGAGCCGACGAGCGAGCGTCGCACCGCCAGCGCGCGGTTCTCCCGGTAGTACCACTCGGAGAGGCGCCGGAAGCGCGCGATGAGCCACGGCGCGAGCCCGAAGAGCTGGACTTCCTTCGCCGTTTCCTTGCTCGCGCCCGCATACCGCAGGTAGTCCAGCTGGCGACGCCGCGGGGTCCAAGAGTGCATCAGCGCGTACTGCCGGCCGGCAAAGTGCGACTCACTGGCGAGCCGCGGCAGGATCGTCAGGGCCAGCAGCAGGACAAGCCACGGATTGAAGGTGAGCAGCACCGCGGCCATGGTGGCCATCGTCACCAGTGACTCGGCAAAACGCAGCGTCGCACCGAGCAGGCCGAGTCGACCCGCCGTCTGGCGGCGCGCACGCTCGAGTTGGTCGTAGAAGGCGGGATCCTCGAACTTCGCGAGGTCGAGGGTCGCGGCATGTTCCATCAGGCGAACCGTGCTGCGGATCGCGAAGAGATCGGAGAGTTGGCCTTCCACGAGTGATGCGCCGCGGCTCATCAATTCGCCCAGCACCACGAGGCCGATCTCCATGAGCACCAGCGGAAGCACCGTTCGCCAACCCGCCCCCGCCCGCTGCGCCTCGATCACGCCGTCGACAATGAGCTTGGCGACCCAGAGCTGCGCCACCGGCAGGAGACCGCTGGTGACCTGCACCACGGCGAGCGTCGCCGTGTAGCCGCGGTGTGTGTCCCAGATCCACCGCAGCAGGCGCGGCACGTACCGCAGCGCCTGCCAACGTTCCTTCAGCGTGGGGCTGGGAGTATTGGGATCACGCCCGCGGACAAAGCCGGATGGCAGACGCTTCACGACCCGAAGTACTGCTGCAGGCCCGAGAGAAACATCTGCACCGCGACCGCGACGAGGATCATCCCCATGAGCCGCTCGATGGCGAGCATGGTGCGCGGGCCGAGTACCGTGCGGAGGCGCTGTCCAGCCAGGAGGATTGCGGCGGTAGCAGCCCAGGCGATCGTCAGTGCGGCGAGCCAGTTGGCCCACGCGGCCGGCGCCCCTTTCATGAACAACATCAGGGTGGCCAGCACGGACGGACCGGCGACATACGGAATGGCCAGCGGCACGATGAACGGTTCACCCTGGATCTCCTCGTGCGTGCCACCCGGCGGCGGAAAGACCATGCGGATGGCGATGAGGAAGAGGATGATCCCGCCCGACAGCGTGAGGGCTTCCTGCGAGATCGCCAACAGCGAAAGCAACGGGCCGCCCGCGAACAGGAAGACCACCATGATCCCGTAGGCGACGAGCAGCTCGCGGCGCACCACGGCGGCGTGCCGCTCGACCGGAACGCGCTGCAGCGCGGACAGGAAGAACGGGATGTTCCCGAGCGGGTCCATCACGAGGAACAGGGTCAGGGCGGCCGTGGTGATGCTCATCGCACTCCGAAGGGCGTCGTCGGTGGGGTTTGAGGATATACTACGCAGGTCCGTCCCGCCCTGACCTCCGCATGCCACGTTTCCTTCGCTTCCTCCCGCTGCTCACGCTCGCGGGCGTCCTCCCCGCCCAGGCCCCAGCCCGTCCCGAGCGCGCCATCCGCCGCGACGTCCCCATCACGAACGCCATCCGGCGCGCCTTCGCCGCCGGCACCCGCGACTCCACCGGACGACCGGGTCGCAATTATTGGCAGCTCAAGACCGACTACACGATCCGTGTGCG
>JAEUJK010000135.1 GCA_016794735.1 Gemmatimonadota bacterium
CGGGTCGCGTGGGGACCGGCCGGCCAGGCGCTGGCCCGCATAGTGCGGCGGCCCGCCAAAGGAGTACCCCATCGCGATGTTGCCCGCGCGATCCATCCCCATGCTGCCCATCCAGCGATACGACGGGCTCCCCGAGGGATCATCGGGCGCGTAGGTCCCCTGCTGGTGCAGACGCACGTCGCGGTTGGCACCGATACGGAACTCGTACCATCGCACCCCGCCACCGCCGGCGGTGGTGGCGACCGAATGGAGCCCGAGAATCGACTCGCGGCCGTTCATGTTCCGGTAGACGAGGCGCGCCATGAGCTTGTCGCCCTGGGCGTCGAGCTTGCGCTGGCTGCCGGGCTGCGGCACGCAATTGGTCAGCTGGCCCCCGCAGAGGTACGCATACGGAGCCACGGAAATCTTCACCGGGCCGGTCACCCTCGTGCGCGTGGTGTCTCCCCAGTCGACGTGGAACTGCCACACGTAGATGCCATCGTCGTCGAGGTCGCCCTTCAGCTGCGTGCCGCCGGCGGCCATCATCACGTTGGGCGCGCCACGTGGCGGCAGGACGTATCCATCGATATCGGCGTTGTTCAGGAAGTTCACGCCCTCGATGATCACGCACTGCTCGCGCGCCGGCTCACCACGCAACATCCGGTCGCGCTCCACCACGCACGCATGTTTCTGGATGACGTCGTCCCCCGTGCTCGTGGGCACGTAGTACCCATCGGGCCAGATGGCCGGACGCGGATAGTCGGGAAAGAGCGGCCGCTTGAATTCGTATCGATGGTACGCGCCGAGCGGGTCTTCGGTGGCGCTCACGGCATAACACATGGAGTAGGGCCCATTGGGCTCACCCGGCGGGCGCGAGAACATCGGCAGCACAAAGAGCCAGCGCCGCGCGAGCTGGTCGTAGCGCACGACCGCATCACCGCTCAGGCGCTGTTCACACGCTCCCCCAAACCCGCGAAAGATCACGTTCGTCGCGAGCGCACCGCGCAGCGCGCGGCCCGTCTGCGGGAAGCGTCGTCCCTTCTTGGTGAAGATGGCCAGCACCGAGTTCACCGTCTGCACGACGTGATCCGGCCCGACCGCCACCGAGTTGTCGGATGGATTGCGCAGGAGCGGCGCGCCGTTGGGGCCTTCGAACCCCACCCCCAGTCCATCGAACGACTCCAGCACCCGTGCCGCCGCACGGCTCCCCATGCGTCGCTGCTCCAACTCGGCGCTGCCGGCGGGGACGACGACCGGCACCCGTGGATCCTGGGATTCCTCACCGGCGGGGCTCACGCTCCATCGTCGCGCGTCCTCGGACAGGTCCGTGGGACGATGCACCTCGCCCGCGCGCCCAGCCTCCGCGGCCAACACCGCGAGTGGACGCGAGGTGTCGAACCGCGCGACTTGCGTCGTGGCCGCAAGACGAGGGTCGGTGCAGGCGAGGGCGCCAACGGCGAGGAGAAGGAGGAAGCGTGGCGGCATGGGGTTCCGGATCGGCGGCGGAAACGTGCCGCCGATCGCACGACCGCGCCACCAGCGATCACCCCGGCGCGGTCGCCTTCTTGCGCAGGTACTCGTCCCCGAAGTCCACCTTCACCTCGGTCCACAACAGCAGGTGATCCGACATCTTGTACGAACGCCACGTGGCAAAGCTGGTCCCCTC
>JAEUJK010000139.1 GCA_016794735.1 Gemmatimonadota bacterium
GATCGACAGCTGGTTGATGCTGAACCCGGTGGCGTCGAGCAACGTCACCGCCATCAACAAGGACAGCGGAATCGACACCATCACCACCACCGAGGCCCGGAGTCCCAGGGGCAGCAGCGTCAGGAGCACCAGGGCGAGGGCGATCATGAAGTCGGTGCCGAGTCGCGACAGGCGCCGTGATACGTTGGCCGCCTGGTCGAATCCGCGCTCGAGGGTCACCCCCGGCGGGAGCGTGCGCTCGACGCGATCCAGTTCCGGCCACATCGCCGCCTTGAGGGCGGCAATGTTTCCCCCTTCCTGCATCGCAGCCGTCACGAAGACGGCCCGTCGTCCGTTCCACCGACCGATGTGCACGGGATCGCCGTACCCCCAGCGCACCTGCGCCACATCGCGCAGGTGAATGATCCCTGCCGGACCACCTCCCACCACGGTCGCCCCGACTTCGTCCACGGTGCGGTACCGGCCCTGCGGGACGAGGTTGAACCGACGCGCCCCCGCATCGATGCTCCCGCCGGGGATCGTCACATTGTCACTACCGATCGCCTGCAGCACCTGCATGGCCGGAAGGCCCAGGCGCGAGAGCCGTTCGAGGTCGAGGGTCACCTCCAGCTGGCGCGCGGGGGCCGCCCACCGCTCGGACTTCTTCACGCCGGGCAGGCGTTCCAGCCGATCTTCCACCTGCTTCGCGAGCGAATCCAGCGTCGCATACGGTACGGTCTCGCTCACCAACGCCGCCTGCAGGATGTTCACGTTCGTACCCGACGCCCGAATGACCTCCAGTCGCGCGAGCCCCGACGGGAGGGCCGGGCGAAGCGCGTTCACTTCGCGCAACACCTCGTCTTCCTTGCGGTCGGCGTCGACATCCACCTCAAACTCGACCTCGACGATCGCCACGCCGTCCTGGGCTTCGGCCGAAAGGCGCTTCACCCGTTCGATCGCGTTCAGCTGGTCCTCGAGCGGATCGACCACCAACTGCTCCATGTCGCCGGGGCTCGCGCCCGGGTACACCGCCACGATGGTGAAGATCGGGATCGGGAAGATCGGGTCTTCCCCGCGCGGGATGCGGAACCAGCTCGCCACTCCCAGCGCGCCCAGCATGAGGAACACGAGGATGGTGAACTGCCAGCGCCGTACCGAAAAGTCCGCGAGTTTCATCGCTTGACCTCCACGCGCGCGGAGTCGGTGAGCCACGTGGCCCCCGCCGTCACGACCTGCGCAATGCCATCGAGCCCGCGGACGAAGACCCGGTCTCCCTCGAGGCCCACCAGGGTCACCGGGACGCGACGCGCCCGCGTGCCCGATGCATCGACGGTGTAGACCACACCGGCGCTCGCATCGCCCTCCACCAGCGCTTCGGCAGGCACCGCCGCGACCCCGCGGCCAGCAGCAGCTCCCTGCAGCGGGGCGGCCGCGATCACCACACGCCCCACGAGCCCACTGGGGAGCGCGGATGCCTCATTCAGCTGGACCTGCACCTCCCAGGTGCCGGTGCGCGGATCGGCATCGGCGCCGACTTGCACCACG
>JAEUJK010000182.1 GCA_016794735.1 Gemmatimonadota bacterium
GTTCACCGACAGGGTGGACTTGCCTACACCGCCCTTGCCGGACGACACGGCGATGACGTGGCCGAGGTGCGGGTAGGAGACCGGGGGTGGCACCGAACCGCGTGGGGTCGCCGCCGGGCGGTCGTCCATCACGGGGAGCGCTCGAGCCGCGGGCTTCGCGGGGGCGGGAGCGGCGGGCCGTTGGAACTCGGCCGGGTCCTTCACGTCCACGCGGACGTCGGTCACGCCTTCCACGGCCTCGATTGCCCGTCGCACCTCGCGCACGAACGCCGGGTCATCCCCTGCCCCGATGACGACGGTGAGGCGCACCTTGCCGTCCAGCGTGACGCCGACGTCGCGCACCACCTGGTCCTCGAGGAGCGAGGTCGGGGCGCGGGGGTGCGACAGCGCGGCGAGCGCGTCTGCAATTCTATGTTGGAGAGTCGACACAGTCGAAATCGATCGTGACAGGGGGAAGGCTCAGGACGAGGCCACGGCGCCGATGTACTCGCGCGCCGCACCGACCACCCGGTCGCGGACCTGATCGAGCGAGCCCGGGATCAGCGCGCCGGACGCCTTTGCGTGCCCACCGCCACCGAACTCGCGCGCAAACCGGTTGACGTCCACGTCGCCCGTGCTGCGGAACGACACCTTCACCTTCCCGTAGCCGAGGTCGCGGAAGAACAATGCGAGGCGCGTGCCCGCGATCGATCGCGGGTGCTCCACGATGCCATCGAGATCCTCCGGGCTCACTTCGTAGCGCTCGAGCGCATCGGCCGTCACGGAGATCCAGGAGATCCCGTGTTCGGCATCGTGACCAATGGAGTGCAGCGCATCACGCAGGAGGAAGATCCTCCCCGGCGAGACGGAGCCGTAGATGCGGCGGTACATCGTCTCGGGGTCGACGCCAGAGCTCAGCAGCGCCGCCGCAATCGCATGGCACCGCGGCGACGTGTTGGCGTACCGAAAGCCACCCGTGTCCGTGAGGATCGCCGTGTACAGCGCCTCGGCGATCTGGGGGGTGACCTCTAGTCCGTGCGTGACGGCGTAGTCGTAGACCAACTCCCCGCTGGCGCACGCGCCGGGGTCGTCCATCAACAGCTGGCCCGCCGGCTCATCGGTCGGCACGTGGTGGTCGATGACCACGCGCGGGATGGTGAGCTTGCGAACGGTGTCGGCGAGTTGCCCGAGGCGCGACATGTCGGACACGTCGAGCACGACGAGCGCATCGATGTCCTTGAGGGCGCGCGTTCCAAGGCGGGACGCATCGTCGATCCCCGCGTCGAGCAGGTAGTCGAAGATCGCCGGCCAGGGGGTCGGGTTGATCACGCGCGGCACGAAGCCCTGCTTGCGCAGCAAGCGACAGACGGCAGCCACCGAGCCACAGGCGTCGCCGTCGGCGTTGATGTGGGTCGTGACCCCGACGCGGCGTGCCCCCTGAAGGGCTTCGAGGACGCGGGTGGCCGCGGCCGCGCGATCCGGCGGGACTGCGAGAAGGTTGTCGACGGGCACGGGGAGGGAAAAGCGAAGCGGCGCCCCGGACCGGGACGCCGCTTCCAAAGATAACCTCGCCGACGGGCTTACCGGCTACCGCCCTCAGCACGAGCGACCCGCGAATGATGCCGGCCGTACGTGAAGTAGATGGTCATGCCGATGGCCAGCCAGATGATGAGCCGCAGCCAGGTGTCGGCCGGGAGGCCGCTCATCATGTAGCCGCAGATCAGGATCGCCAGCACGGGGACCACCGGGACGAATGGGGTCCGGAAGGGCCGATGCAGGTTGGGCGAGCGATATCGCAGGACGAGCACGCCTGCGCTCACGATGACGAAGGCGAGCAACGTCCCGATGGAGACCAACTCGCCGAGGATGTCGATCGGGAACGCGCCGGCGACCACCCCTGCCACCACGCCGGTGATGATCGTGGCGAGGTACGGCGTCTGGTACTTCGGGTGGACCTTGCCGAAGATCGGCGGCAGCAGGCCGTCGCGCGACATGGCGAGGAAGATGCGCGGCTGGCCGAGCAACATCACGAGCACCACCGACGCGAGGCCGGCGATGGTACCGATCCCCACGAGCGCCTTGAGCCACGCGAGCGCCGGTCCCGCCTTGGCGATCGTCACGTAAACCGGATTGGCGACGTTGAGCTCGGTGTAGTGCGCGACGCCCGTCATGACGAGCGCCATGAGGATGTAGAGCACGGTGCAGACCGCCAGCGACGCGAGAATGCCGATGGGCAGGTCCCGCTGCGGATTCTTGGCCTCCTGCGCGGCGGTCGAGACGGCGTCGAATCCGATGTAGGCGAAGAAGATCACGCCCGACGCGCGCACGATGCCGGAGAAGCCGAACTCACCAAACGTCCCGGTGTTGGGCGGGATGAACGGCACCCAGTTCGACGGCGTCACGTACATGAAGCCGAAGCCGATCACCAGGAAGACGATCGCCACCTTGATGAACACGATCAGGTTGTTCAGGCGCGCCGACTCCTGGATCCCGATGACGAGCATCGTGGTCAGCACACCGATGAGCAGCACCGCGGGCAGGTTGATGAGGGCGCCCGTCGCCGAAATCGCGCCGGTCGCCTTGTCGGCGACGAGGGGCGCGGAGGTGAGCGCCGCGGGCAGCTCGATCCCCATGAAGTCCTTGAGGAAGGCGACGACGTTGGCCGACCAACCCACCGCGACGGTCGACGCCGCGAACAGGTACTCGAGGATGAGGTCCCACCCGATGATCCAGGCCACCAGTTCGCCGAGCGTGGCGTACCC
>JAEUJK010000209.1 GCA_016794735.1 Gemmatimonadota bacterium
CATCACCAGGAGGGGCACCGGATACAGCGCCGTGCCAAGCCCGAGCGGCGCCTTCGCCACGGACGTCAGCGCCGGTGGAACCAGGATGCTCTCGGCCCGGCTGCTCACGAAGGCGATCCCGCGCAGGATCCACATCGTGCCGAGGGTGATGATGAACGGGTGAACGCCGAGCCCGATCACCATCAGTCCGTTGGCGACACCGCAAGCCAGCCCCACCAGCAGGCAGATCATCAAGCCGGCGAGTACGGACGCCGCCGGGTCCAGTGGCCCGAGCGCGCGCAACGCCATCGCCATCAGTACGCCGCTCAGCGCGTATACGGCGCCCACCGACAGGTCGATGCCACCCGCGATGATCACCACGGTCGCACCCACGCCCATGATCGCGAACGCACTCGCGTCCGTGGCCATCTGGATAAGGGTGTATCGGTTGAGGAAGTTGTTGACCGTTTCGCCAGTGCGCGGATCGACGTGGGACCCCGCGCTCAGGGTCAGGACCGCGCCAAGCAACAGCAGCACCATGACCAGCCCGAACTGTTGCGAACGCACCGCGGAACGGCCGAGCCGGCTCACGAGCGAAGGGGCGGAGTCGGCTGGGGTCACGGCGGCTGCTGCATACGAAAGGGTGGCGCAAACATACGAGCCCCCGCCGGGGCGTCAACGCACGGCGCGTGATATGGCGCCGCCCCGGCCGCGCTGGTAGCGTCTAGCGCGTTCATCACACCTCTCGCATCACATGGCCCTGCACAAGATCGTCTCCAATGCCGGTGGCAAGGCGCGCGCGGCACGCGCGCGGCAATCGGTCCGACCCGCTCCCCCGCCAGCACCACGCGTGACGCTCGGGGTCATCGTGGGGAATCGCGGCTTCTTCCCCGGGCACCTCGCCGCCACCGGTCGTGAGGAGATTCTCCGCGCCCTCGCCGAGGAGGGGATCGACGCGGTGATCATCGACGCGAACGCCACCAACCACGGGGCAATCGAAAGCCGCGCCGAGGCACGCGCCTGCGCCGCCCTCTTTCGCCAGCATCGCGAACGGATCGATGGGGTCGTGGTGACGCTGCCCAACTTTGGTGACGAACGCGCGGTCGCCGACACGTTGCGTCTCGCCGGGCTCGACGTTCCGGTGCTCGTGCACGCCACGTCGGACGATCCGTCGAAGATGAAGATCGACCATCGTCGCGATGCCTTCTGCGGAAAGATGTCCGTCTGCAACGTGCTGACGCAGTACGGCATCCGGTACTCCCTCACGACGGAGCATACGCAGCGCGCCGAATCCCCCGGGTTCCGGCGCGACCTGCGGCAGTTTGCCGCCACGTGTCGTGTGGTGAAGGGACTTCGTGGTGCGCGCATCGGTGCCATCGGGGCGCGTCCCGCCGCCTTCAAGACCGTGCGCTACAGCGAGAAGATCCTCGAGGCCGCGGGGATCTCGGTCGAGCCGATCGACCTCTCGGAGATTCTGGGGCGCATCGCACGCCTCAAGGACAAGGACGCCGCCGTCCAGCAGAAACTCGCCGAGATGACCGCGTACGTCGACACGAGCGGCGTGCCCGACGCCGCCCTCCTGAAGATGGCGAAGCTCGGCCTCGTGATGGACCGCTGGATGCAGGAGGTCGAGGTCACGGTAAGCGCCGTCCAGTGCTGGACCTCGCTCGAGGAGTACTTCGGCGTCGTCCCGTGCACGCTCATGAGCATGATGAGTAACGCCAACCTGCCGAGTGCGTGCGAGGTGGACGTGATGGGCACCATCAGCATGCTCGCCCTCACCCTCGCCTCCGGCACGCCGGCCGCGTTGCTCGACTGGAACAACAACTACGGCGACCATCCGGACAAGGCGGTGTGTTTCCACTGCAGCAACCTGCCGAAGGATTTCTTCGAGGCCCCGGTCATGGACTACCAGGAGATCATCGCCGGGACGGTGGGTCGCGAGAACACCTTCGGGACGATCGTCGGCAAGGTGAAGGCGGGCCCGATGTCCTTTGCCCGCTTCTCCACCGATGACCGCACGGGCGCGATTCGCGGCTACGTCGGCGAGGGCCAGTTCACGCGCGACAAGCTGTCCACCTTCGGCGGCGCGGGCGTCGTGGAGATCGCCAACCTGCAGCCCCTGCTGCGCCACATTTGTCGGCAGGGGTTCGAGCACCACGTGGCGGGCACCTTCTCGCATGTGGCGGACGCCGTGCACGAAGCCACGACGCAGTACCTGGGCTGGGACGTCCTGAGGCACGCCTGAGATGACCATCGTTGCCGGCGTGGACTTCGGCACGCAGAGCGTTCGCGTGTCGATCGTGGACCACGTGAAGGGAGTCATCGGGTTCGGGGTCTCGGAGTACCCGGTCAAGCGTGACCGTGATGATCCCGACTTCGCGACACAGTCGCACGACGACCACATGCGCGCCCTGGTGGAGGCGATGCACCGTGCGCTTGGGGCCGCCGGGGTGACCGGCCCTGCCATCGCCGCGCTCGCCCTGGACACCACCGGCTCCACGGTGCTCCCCGTGGGCGAGGGACTCGTCCCGCTCGACGACTACTACCTGTGGTGCGACCATCGCGCCAAGGACGAGGCGGCCCACATCACCGCGGTCGCGCACGCGCGCAAGGAACCGGCGATCGACTGGTGCGGGGGCGTCTATTCGTCGGAATGGGGCTTCGCCAAGGTGTTGCACTGGTTGCGCACGCACCCGGAGCGACGACATGAGATGGTCACCGCGCTCGAACATTGCGACATGGTCGCGGCCGTCTTGTGCGGGGTGACCGATCACCGCCAGGTGCGCCGCAGCGCGTGCGCCATGGGGCACAAGTGGCTCTGGAACGCATCGCTCGGCGGCTTTCCCTCCGAGGAGTTCTTCGTCGCGGTGGATCCCCTGCTGGCCGGGATGCGCGACAAGCTCTCGAGCCCCATCCTCACCTCCAATCACATCGCGGGTCATCTCTGCCCGGCGTGGGCCGAGCGCCTGGGACTGGAGGCCAACATCCCGATCCCTGTCGGCGCATTCGACGCGCACTGGGACGCGATCGGCGCGGGGATCGCCGAAGGCGACATCGTCAACGTCATCGGCACGGCCACCTGCACCATGGCGGTGGCCGGCAACACCGGCTTGGTGCCGGGCGTATGCGGGGTCGTGGACGGCTCCATCCACCCATCGATGATCGGGATCGAGGCGGGGCTCTCCGCGTGCGGGTACCTGTTCGAGTCCCTCGCGGCGCGCACCGGCCAGCGTGTGGGTGACCTCGCGCGAGCCCTGGACACCTATCGCGGCGGGCAGACCGGGTTGCTGCGCCTCACATGGGACAACGGCGATCGGACCGTCCTCGTGAACCCCAACCTGGGCGGCGTCACGTTAGGCTGGACGCTCAACTCCACCGCGGCGGATGACCTCTTCTCGGCGATCGAGGGCACCGCCTTCCACACCCGGATCATCCTCGAGCGCATGCAGGAGCATGGGGTACCGGTGCGTCGCGTGATCCACGGCGGCGGCATTCCGCAGAAGAACGAGGTGCTCAACCGCGTGTACGCGAGTGTCCTCAACCTGCCGGTGCTTGTTCCCGAGACACCCATCACATCCTTGGGGTCCGCGATCTTTGCCTTCCTCGCATGCGGGGCGTTCCCGTCCATCCAGGCCGCGCAGGCCGCGCTCTGCCCGGCGTATCGCGAGATCCCGCCGGATCCGCGGGACGTCGCCACGTATGACCGGTTGTACGCGATCTACCGCTCGCTCTACTTCGCGATGGGCGTGCCGGACGCACCGCCGATCGCCGTCGGACAGGTCCTGCCGGAGATCCGGCGCATTGCGGCCGAGGTGCGCGGGCGTCGTTAGGCTTTCTTCTGCCCGTAGTACGCCTGCGCGCCGTGCTTGCGCAGGTAGTGCTTGTCGCGGACGTGCCGGGCGATCGGGCGCACCCCCGGCGCGATGGCCAGGGTGTGATACGCTATCGAGGCGACCTCCTCGAGGTACGCGCTGTGATCCACCGCGTCCCCGACCGTTGCCCCCCACGTGATCGGGGCGTGGTTGGCGACGAGCACCGCGGGCACCGCCATTGGGTCCAACGAACGAAAGCGCCGGATGATCGCCAATCCCGTCTCGAGCTCATAGTCGCCGGCCACCGCGCGCGCCGAGAGCGGGCGCGTGCACGGCACCTCGCCATGGAAGTAGTCGGCGTGCGTCGTGCCGAGGCACGGGATCCCCCGGCAGGCCTGCGCAAATGCGGTGGCGAACAGCGAATGCGTGTGCGCCACGCCACCAAGCGCGGGAAAGGCGCGGAACAACGCGGCATGGGTCGGCAGGTCCGACGATGGGCGCAACGATCCCTCCACGACCTGCCCTTCCAACGTGGTCACGACCATTTGCGCCGGCCGCAGCCGTGCGTACGGCACCCCACTGGGCTTGATCACGATCAGCCCGCGCTCCCGATCCACCGCACTCGCATTGCCAAAGGTGAACCGCGCCAGCCCGCGCTCGAACAGGGCGACATTCGCGGCACACACCGCCTCGCGTAACGCGCGGAGCCCTCTGCTCCCCCGCACTCCGGATCTCCGCGTCGTCATGCGATCCCCGCCCGCACCTTGGCGGCCGCGATGATCGCCGCCATCGTCTCGCGATGCCGCGTGAAAGTGTCGTCGACCACCTGCAGTGTCGGGATCGTCGTGGGATTGAGGCCGAGGGTGTCGGTGCGGAAGGTGGAGAAACCCCACTCGTGGACGCCGGTGCTCCCGCGGCCCGCGGCAGGTGCGCTCAAGTGGGAGAAGAAGCGCGAGTACTTGCGCCAGAGCGGCCCGTTGCCGGCATGGTACACGCCAATGAATTCGTGTTGGGCGTCGTATGGCATCTCGCCCACGCCGTACACCCGCGGGTACTTCTCGCGCAGGTTGTGGATGAGGCGTCGCGTTCCCTCGTGCATGTCGCCCGTCGTGCTGTTCACGTGGCCGCCGACGATGTCGAGGAAGTACGCGTCCACGTCGAACCGCTCGATCATGTCCGCGATGCGCCCCTCGAGGTAGGTGCGCCACTTGTCCTCACCCACGTTCATGTAGGTGAGCCAGCCATCCTGGTGCCGATCGTTGTTCCAGTCGACCCAGTCGAGGTTGTAGGTGTTCCCGTCGATCTTGCGCGTCTCGCCGCTGGCGACCCGTGCATAGATCGGCTGCTTGCGGTTTGCCGAGTTGGTGCCGTACATCGGCATCATGCGAAAGCCCAGGCGCCGGGCCTCGGTGATCAGCGTGCGCAGCCCCGCCTCGCCACCCATGCGCGCCGGCACCTGGTAGTTGGGATAGTCCCAGTAGTAGCGCCCGTCCCACGCGGCCAGGAACACGAGCACGCGCGACGCCGGGATCTGCGTGGCCATCCACCGCAGGATCGCCAGCTGCTGCGCATAGTCGTTGAAGATGAACCCGGTGTAGTGCATGCCGTGGAGCGTCGTGACGAGGGCTACGTCGCGCATCCACGTCGGCACGTCGGTGCGCGACTCCCACGTGGGCAGGTTGAAGGCGCGCTCGATGTGCTGCATGTGGCGCCCGATGGCCTCGTCGAGCGTGGCCGTGTGCCCCAGCTCCCACGTCGGGACGACGACGCGTGTATCGTTGCGCCAGGCATCGTGTTCGTACACCGCCTCCGTGCGATACGCCCGCTCCCCGGCCTGGAAGTAGTACCGCTTGGGCCGCACACGGGTATCGCGGGTCGTGAGGTACAGGTGGTCGTTGTCCGACACCTGCACCACGGCCAGCGGCGTCGTCATGCTGCGCGGCACCTGCGCCCCATGCAGGTCACCGGCGCCAAAGGTGTAACCCGCCAGCACATCGTCATCGCGCGCATCGAACAACGCGCCGCCCCCTAGGGAGATCTTCCCGCGCGGCACGTCGCGAATGACCGTCGTCACGGACTTGATGGGACGCGACATCTCCGCCGTGATGTCCCACGTGATCGAACGCCCCGTGCGCTGGAAGCGTACCGAGACCCTCCCCGGGACCTTCTCCTGGCCACCGGCCCAGGTGAGGCCGGTGCACGTGAGCTCGAGGGCGTCCGCGTTCCCCGTCGCGCGCATCATGGCGCGATCCATCGCGTAGACGTTCTCCTCGGTGAAGAGCAGGACGCTGAAGCGATGGTCCCCGAAGACCACCCCGGGTTCGGGGAAGTCGAACGAGAACTTCATCAGCGAGTCACCGCGCGCCGGCGTGAACACGTCGCTGGTGGAGGTCAGCTCGACGATGTCCCCGGGCGCGAACAACGCGCGAACCGGCAACGGCGACGGCACGGGGCCCGGCGGCGTGGCCGTCGCGCCATCTGCGACGACCGGGACGAGGGCACCCGCACTGGCGGCCCCCACGGTCTTGATCCAATCACGGCGGGAGAACGGCTCGACCATGGCTGCGCGCGATTCAAGGAAGCGGAAAAGATCACGCCCTGCGCCGAAGGTGTCGAGGTCGTGGTGGCGCCTCGCGGGGCGCATGGCAGTGACCCTGGGTCGTGCGGCTGGCCGTGGCGCCACGGCTCGCGGCGGGCCGCCGGATTGTCTCCGACCATCGATGTGTGCTAACGTTGGCGCTCAAACTCTCTGTGGCAGGAGTCAGATGCATCGATGGAGTCGCGTTGTGCTCGTGGTCGCGATGACGGCCTGTGCGAGTGCTGGATCAGGCACCACGGCAGGTGGAGCCGCCCGGCGCAGCATGAGCGTCATCACCGCGGAGGAGATCGCCGAGAACCCCGGCATCCTCAGTGCCTATGACCTCATCTCCCGACTGCGACCGAACTACCTGCGGGGCACCGCCGAGATCACCGGATCGCAGTCGATCCAGGTCCGAGTCGACAACGGACCCCAGCGCGAGGTCGGCGACCTTCGCAGCATCGACGTGCGACAGGTACAGGAAATCAGGTACTACACGCCGCAGGAGGCCAACGTCCGATTCGGCGTCGACACCAACGTTCCCGTCGTCGCCATCACCATGAAGCGGTTGAAGTAGCCCCCTCGGCCACCTTGCCCGCACGACGAGGCACACAGGGCCGCCGGGCGGGTAGATTGCGCGGCATGTCCCCCAGGCTCGAGACTCGAGGAGCCAGCGGCTCCACCACCCGCAGGTATCGGGCGTTCCTGGCCGTCGTGATTGCAGGCGCGATGGCCTGCGCGGGCGACGGCCACCTGGTGCTCGACCCGCTCTCCGGCGACCCGGCCCACTTCACGTGGACCCTGCCGGCGGGGTTCGCCCCGCCGCCGGTGCCCATCTCCAACCCGATGTCGGCGGCAAAGGTGGAGCTGGGGCGCCGCCTCTTCTACGACACGCGCCTCTCCGGCAATCGGGCGTTTGCCTGCTCGTCGTGCCATCGGCAGGAGTTCGCCTTCTCCGACGCCAAGAACATCCCGCTGGGATCCACCGGCCAGGCCCACACGCGCAACTCGATGGGACTCACCAACGTGGCCTACCAGCGCAACTTCGGCTGGGCCGGCCCTGCAACCATCTCCCTCGAGACGCAGGCGCTCATCCCGGAGCTGGGTGAAGTCCCCGTGGAACTGGGCATCAAGGATCGGGAAACCGAGGTGCTCACGCGGCTGCGCGCCGAACCCGTGTACCAGTCCCTCTTCCCGAAATCGTTCGGCGCCACACCCGACCCGTTCACGCTCGCCAACGTCAATCGAGCGATCGCCGCCTTCGAGCGCATCCTCGTCTCGGGCAACGCGCCGATCGATCGGTTCAATCGCGGCGATACCCTCGCGCTGAGCGCGGCCGCGCGTCGAGGCCGTGGTGTGTTCAACAACCTGCGCTGCACGCGATGCCACGGCGGCCGCGACTTCTCCATCGCGTTCGAACCGGGAACCCCGGTCGGCGACGAGTTCGTGAACACCGGGCTCTACAACATCGGCGGCACCGGGGCCTATCCCACGCGCAACGGCGGGTTGTTCGAGACCACCCACGCCCCCGCCGACATGGGACGCATGAAGATCCCCACGCTGCGCAACGTTGCCGTCTCGTTCCCCTATGGCCACGACGGCAGCGTCGGCTCACTCGAGGACGTGATTGACAACTATGCGCGCGGCGGCCGCCTCATCACGGTCGGGCCGAATGCGGGCGACGGACAGCTCAATCCGTTCAAGGATCGCCGCATTTCCGCATTTAGCATCACGCCGCAGGGCCGCGCGGACCTGGTCGCCTTTCTCCAGGCCCTCACGGACTCCTCGTTCCTCACCGACCGCCGGTTCTCCAACCCCTGGCGGTAGGCCCGCTCAGCCCCGCCGGCGCTGTTGCCCCTGACCCGGGCCGCGCGGCGGGTTCTTGATCCGCTCCGGCACCTTGGCCCACTGCTCGGGCGTCAGGATCCCCTGCAGCTGCTTCACCACCGCCTCCGACTCGGCGCGTACTCCCTCGAGCCGCGTGGTCACCCGCGACATGATGGCCGCCATGTCCGGATTGGCGCCGGCCGAACGGATGGTCTCCTGCACCTCGCGACCGATGGCGGCGTGACGGGTGGACACCGAATCGGCGATCGGCTGGATCGCCGCCACCTGCGCCTCGGTGAGCTGCAACGAGTCCTTGAGCTGCAAGATCGCGTTTGCCGCGTTCTGGTTGAGGATCGCCGCACCCGGGAAGTTCAGTCCTCCAGCGGCGCCGCCACCCTCCCCACCCGCGCCACGGCCACCACCACCGCCGCCGCCGCGGATCATCCCATTGATCATCTCGCGCATGCGATCCGGCCCGAGCGTGTACCGCGCCTGCACGCCGATCTGGAACGGGACGGTGATCCCGTTGGCGCCGTTCCGCGTCGCACCAAACCGTTCGTTGACTTCGTAGAGGTAGCGATTGCTCGAGGCATCGAAGCCGCGCACGTACAGGAGCGTGTTGTCCTGCCCGCGGAACTGCCCCCAACCGCGCAGGTTGTCGGAACCGTGCAGCCATTGGTCGAGGCCGCCGAGGAAGTTCACCGTCATGAACGACACGGCCAGTCGCCGGTTGAGCCCGAGGAAGTTGGGCCGCCAGTTGGCCTGCAGGTCGAGCGACGGCTGCCAGATCCCGGTGCAGCTGTTGCGTGCGGCAATCCCGCCGAGCTGGCGCGACACGCACTCGCGCGCCCCGTCGGGCAGGGTCGAGAGCAGGCGCGACATCCCCTGCGCGAGCGCCGCATCGGTCGTGGACGCTGGATCGAACAGGTAGGCGCGGTCGTTGCGCGAGCCGTCGCCGTTGATGTCGGCGTTGACCATCGGGGTGAACGGCGACCCGGAGGTCAACCGGCCAAATGCCGTCAGCTCGAGGCCGAGGTTCACGGGATAGTTCACGGTCGCGACGAAGACGTGACGCCGCTCGAACGACGAGCGCGACCACTCACGTTCGTTCGGGTTGCCGCCGGTGGTCGGTCCGCCGAACGATCCGCCGCCACCTCCACCACCGCCAAAACCACCGAACCCGCCGCCACCACCACCCGAGCCCTGGTCACGAGCCCGCGCCCAGGTATACGAGAGGTTCACGTTGGCCCCGCGGCTCAGGAACCCACCGAGCGAGACCGTGGCCTGGCGGGCATCGCTCGCCAGGTCGGACCGCGTCACCAGCACCTGCCCGAAGTTGGGGTCCACACGCGACGCGAGCACCGTCGTCGCGCCGGTCGCCGGGAAGACGGTCTGCGAGGGCACGAACACCGGCCGGTTCCCCTCGGCCGTGAGCGCGAACTGCGGCGTCGCGTTGAGGTTGGCGTCCAGGTACCCCGTCTGCGCCACCCCGCGCGAATACGAGAGGTCGACGTTGAAGGTGTAGCGCTGCCAGAACCGGCGCGTCGCGCCTAACGACCCGCGCCACGCCCGCGACGCCGCGAAGTCGTCGCCAAAGACCGTCACGTTCGGTCGCGCCGTGGGCACGAACTGGTTGCCGCCACCAAGGCACGACGTGGGAATGCTGCCCGGGTCGGCCGCGAACCCGTTCCAGTCGGGCACCGGCACGATCGACCCGATGCAGATGAGTTGCGACTCGTTGTTCGGGAGTCCGGTCGCACCGGCCGCGTTGGCCACCAGGTTGGTCGAGGGCGCAGAGCGGAACTCGCCAAGTCCGCCACGAATCGTCCATCGCGGCTGGCCGAACCCGCCGGCACCACCGCCACCACCGGGGCCCCCAAAACCACCGCGCCCGCCGCCGCCACCGCCACCACCCTGTCCGCGACCCTGTCCCTGGCCGCCACCTTGTCCCTGGGCGCCCGGCCCACCGCCGGGGCCCCCCGCGGTCGGCATGCCTAACGTCCAGGTGAACCCGATACGCGGCGTCACGCGCACGTCGGTCGGCACCTCGTCCGTGCGATACCCGAATGCCTGCTCCACCGCGGGGTTGTACTGCGGCGTCTTGCCAAAGAACGACCCTTCACCGCGCAAACCGTAGGTCAGCTGCACCGCCCGGTTCACCCGCCAGGTGTCGCCGAGGTAGAGGTTGATGTTCGTCCCCTGGCCTTCGCGCAGCCGCGGCGTGAGGGTTCGGGTGAACATCGCCGGACGACCGGCTTCAAAGTCCTCGAGCGCATTGAACGTGTACGTGCCCCAGCGATTGGTCGTGACGTCCTGCGTGAACGACGTGCTGTTCACCAGCATCCCGAGCTTGAACCGGTGCCCCTCGGCCACCCAGGACACCTCGTTGGTCGCCTCGATCCCGGTGTTGCGCCCGGTTTGGGGCAGGCCGGTGTTCCCGCCAAAGGTCAGCGTCGCGATCCCCGACTGCCCGTCGTCGAACGCCGAGGTGACCTGCACGCGACCGGCCGGGATCTGGATGAACGGCGTGCCCTCGTTGCGATCGCGCGAGACGTAGAACTTGAACTCGTTGAGGAAGCGCCCGGCGAAATTGGAGGTGACCGTGGCCATCAACCCGCCACCCCAGCTGTTGTTGTTGCCCCCGGTTTGGGGCAGCGCGAGCGGCCCGATGCGCGACGGGTCCTGGTCGCTCAGCCGCCAGTCGCCACGCACCGTGATCGAGTGGCCGCCGTCGGTGAGGTAGTCGAGCCGGATGAGCCCCGACGCGTTGTCCGACAGGCGATCGTCCGCCAGCACGCTGAACGGCCGCACCCCGGCGCCGGTGAGCAGCTGCGTGAACCGCGCGACCGAGTCCGGGCTGACGCCGAACCGCTGCAGGGTGAGCGCATCGCTGTTCGCGAGCGAGGTCACGACGTCGTTGCGCCGGCGCAGCTGCAGCGCGCCGAAGGCGAAGAGCTTGTCGCGGACGATCGGCCCGCCAAACCCGCCGGAGAACTGGTTCTGCGTGAATCCCTGCGCGGCGGGCCCCGGGTCCTCGCCCTCGATCGCCAGGTCGCGATCGCGCAGCGAGTACGTGAAGTTGCCCTGCATGTTGTTGGAGCCGCCGCGGCTCGTGGACGAGATCAGGCCGCCGGAGAACTGGCCGCGTGACACGTCGAAGTTGGAGGTCTGCACGCGCGAGTTGCGCACCGCCTCCTGAGGCAGCTGTGCCGACCCGAACGACATGCCATCGAGCGTGACGTTGTTGGCATCGGGCGTGAGCCCCGCCACCGAGAAGGCACCGGCCGTCGAGTCGCTCCCGGGAATCGAGACCAGCCCGGGGGCAAGGAGCGCGAGCTGCGTGAGGTCACCAGCGTCGATCGGGAGCCGCGCGGCCTGGTCGGTGTTGATCGCCCGCTCGACCGTGCCCGGCGTGGGGGCATCGCGGTCGCGCGGGGTGTCCTGCCGCGCGCGCACCTGCACGGCGCTCAGCACCGTCGGGTTGGTGGTCAGCACGAAGTCGCGCACCAGGCGATCCTCGTCTGCGTTGCGCAACACCGTGGCCGTTTGTGGGGCCAGGCCTAACGAGCGCACCGTCACCTGGTACTGCCCGCCACCGTCCGGGAAGAGCACCGTGTACTTGCCCTGCGCGTTGGTCCGCGTGCGACGCGTGATGTTCGACTCCAGCGACAACACCTCGACCTGCGCGCCCTCGATCGGCAGGTTGCCCTCCACACGCCGCACCACGCCGGTGATGATGTCCGTCGTGGCACCGATCTGGGCCGCCGCGGTGGTGGAAAGGCTCACGGCCAGCAGGCCGGCCGACAGGAGCACGCGCAGGAATTTCATGAACGACAGACGCCGGAGAGAGAGGTCGTAATCCCGGGTAGACGGCCGCGTCCCGGTGTTCGTTAACGCGCCCCTCGTCGGCGGCGTTCGGGGTTAACGGCAGACTCCAGCACAGCGTCGAACCCGGTGTACCTGACGTTCTGCTGTCACTCTCTGTGCAACTGGAGTTGTCCCAATGACCACCCGACGAATCCCCATGGCATGGGCCGCCCTGCTGGCCCTCCCGGCCCTGGTGGCTGCCCAGCCGCGCGCCCCTCGCGCCCCGCGGCCCCCGGCGGAACGCCCCGCCCTGCAGGTCTCGCCCACCGAACTGCTCGACCGTCGGCGCGAACTGGACCTGTCACCGCGCCAGGTTGCCCGCCTCGATTCCCTGGAACGCGCCATGATCGCCCGCCGGCGTGGCACCATGGAGCAGATGCGCCAGCTGCGCGACTCGGTTTGTCCCCCGCAGCAGCGCTGCGACCTCAACGAGGGTGATCGCCGCGCAATGCGCGACCGGATGACCCAGCTGCGGGGTCGCGGGTTCGACACCACGCTCTCGCGCCAGACCCTCTCGGTGCTCGACTCGACGCAGCGTGGTCGCATCCAGGGGATGCGCATGGGCCGCGGCGGCGAACGTCAGGCGATGCGCCGCGGCGCGCTGGGCCCGCGCGACTTCGGTCCGGGCAATGGCCGCCGGATGGGTCCGCGCGGTCCGCAGGGTCGTGGCTTCAATCCCCCGGGCCTGCGTGGCGGCCCGGGCGGCCCCGGCGATCGGTGGACGAACCCACCGCGGGAGCGGCGCGGGTTCATGGACGCACCGCGTGAGCGGCGCGGGTTCATGGACACGCCGCGGGAGCGTCGCGAATTCATGGACGCGCCCCGCGGCCGTGGACGCTTCATGGACGATGGCTTCGACGGCCCACGCCCGCGCCGGCCCCTGCCACCGCGGCGCGGCGACGACGACCTCACGCCGCCCACCCCGCCCGATACCTCCCGTTAGGCAGCCACGCGAAGCGGGCACACGCCAGGACCCGGTGTGTGCCCGCCCACGCGGACGGCGCACCGCAACCGGCTACTTCACCAGCTCGAACGCCATCGGCGCGCCGGCAAACCCCATCTTCACGACGCGTGGCGCGGTGCGGCTCACCCAGAACGTGACCGGGACCTGCCCGCCCATCACCTCCACTTTCCACGCGTCGAACGTCCCCGCCGGCACCGTCACGCTTTCCCGCCCGTTCACCGCGACGGTCATCACGCGGGACGTCCCCTGCCCCGAGGCGAAGACCGGCACCTGGAAGCTCTTGCCCTCGCCTAACGGGAGCGCCGGCAACAGCGCCTGCAGCACGTTGTCGTCCACCGCGCCGGCCGGCACGACCGTGTCCACCGCGATCGTCTTCATCCCCTGCGGCCCCGGCGTCGTCGCCGATCCCTTCGCACGTCCCCGGTCGTAGGCGACGTCGATCTTCATCTGCTGGCCACGCGCCTGCCCCTCCTGCTTCACCGAGCTCATCACGAGCGCACGCGTGAAGTGCACCTCGGTCGACTGGCTCATCCCGGCGAGTGCCTGCACCGACAGCAGGCGAAAGCCGGTCGGCGTCTTCTCGATCGTCTCGCGGATCCCGCCGACCTGCCGGCCCTGGACCATCACGGCGAACGAGTCCGTGCGCGCCACGACGCGCCCGGGTTCAAAGGGCGCCTGTGCGAGGGTCATGGCGGGGAAGACGAGGCCCAGGAAGGCGATACGACGCATGGGAGCGGCAGGAAGGGGAAAGCGAAAGATATGGATCTCATCACGCCGCGTTGCGCCCTCCCCGCCACCACGCCCTAGGCATTCGAGCGGCAGCACCCCAGAATTGGAGGACTTCCGACCTGGAGCCCCCATGCTGCTCATGTCGCTGGCGATGCTTGTCCTCGCCCCGCCGTCGGTCCGGCCGCCCATCGACTCGATCCAGATCAAGGAATGGACCGTGCCATGGGAGAAGACGCGACCGCGTGATCCCTTCGTGGCACCGGACGGTCGCGTCTGGTTCTGCGGGCAGGCCGGTAACTACATCGCCGTCTTCGACCCCAAGTCCGGGGACTTCAAGCGCTACGAACTCTCGGCCAACACCAACCCCCACAACCTGATCATCGACAAGGCGGGGATGATCTGGTACTCGGGGAACGTGAACGCCCACATCGGCAAGCTCGACCCAAAGACAGGGAACATCACGCGGTATCCCATGCCCGACCCGGCCGCCCGGGACCCGCATACCCTGGTCTTCGACCGCGCCGGCAACATCTGGTTCACCGTCCAGAATGGCGGGTTCGTCGGCCACCTCAATACCACCAGTGGCAAGGTGGACCTCGTGAAGATGCCCGGCACCGGCACGCGGCCCTACGGCATCATGATGAACTCGCGGGACCAGCCCTTCTTCAACCTGTTCGGGACGAACAAGATCGGCATGATCGACCCGAAGACCATGCAGCTCCGCGAATTCCCGCTGCCGGACGCACGCGCCCGCGGACGACGCATCGCCATCACCAGCGATGACATCGTCTGGTACGTGGACTACACCCGCGGCTTCCTCGGCCGGCTCGACCCCAACACGGGCGCCGTGACCGAGGTCGCGTCCCCCGGCGGGATGAACTCCCTGCCGTACGCACTCACGGTCGACGACAAGGACCGGCTCTGGTACTCGGAGAACACCCCCAACAAGCCCAACCGCATCATCGGGTACGATCCCCGCTCCAAGTCGTTTGTCCCCGGCATCGACATTCCCAGCGGCGGGCAGACCGTGCGCCACGTGATCTACCACAAGCCCACCAGGTCCCTCTGGTTCGGCACCGACGCCAACACGCTCGCCCGCGTGACCCTGCCATGAGTGTTCGTCGCATGATCGGTCGTCGGTGGACCAGCCTGCTGCTGGGCGTCCCGGCGCTCGCCGGCGCCCAGCCGCTGGACCTCACCCGCTATCGCCTGGTGGACCTCACGCATGAGGTCTCGGAGCGCGGCCCGGCCTGGCCCGGCTCCCGCGCGCCGTTCAAGCTGGACACACTCACCGCCACGCCCACGACGGCGATGTTCCGGCTGCAGCTCAACGAACACTTCGGCACCCACCTCGACGCCCCGCGCCATGCCGCCGGCACGGGCTGGACCAACGAGCAGATCCCGCTCGACCGGCTCGTGGCCCCGGTGGTCGTGATCGACGTCGCGGCGCAGGCCACGCGGAACGCGGACTATGCGCTGACCCCGGCCGACATCGCCGCGCACGAGGCGCGTCATGGACGCATCCCGCCGGGCGCGGCCGTGCTGCTGCGCACAGGATGGGCCCGGCACTGGGGCAACGACCCCCGGTACTTCGGCGCCGTGGCCGACGGGGCGCGGACCGTGCTCCACTTTCCATCGTTTGGTGTCGAGGCCGCGCGCCTCCTCGCCACCGAGCGTCGCGTCGCGCTCCTCGGGGTGGACTCCCCCTCCACCGACATCGGCAGCGCGCCGTCGTTTGCCGTGCATGCCATCCTTGGCCAGGCCAACGTGCCCGCGCTCGAGAACCTCGCGGACCTCTCCAGCCTTCCCGCCACCGGCGCGACCCTCCTCGCCCTGCCCATCAAGACCGCGGGCGGGTCGGGAGGCCCGGTGCGGGTCGTGGCCCTCGTGCCTCGTTAGGCTCCCGCGCACGGGGCGACCCGCGGACGGACACAGTGACCGCCCCCCGGGCCTTAACACGCCCGCAGGCGCCGCGTCGGACAGGGTGAAGGCGGGACCGTCCCGCCCCTGACCGACGGCGGGTCACCCGCCACTGACCGATAGATCCGGAGGAACCATGCGCGCCACCTTCATCGCCCCGCTTGCCGCCCTCGTCCTCGGTGCCACCACGGTCGACGCCCAGTCGCCGCCGCCGCGCTGCTACCGCGCCTCGTGCGATCGCTGGGAAGACGTGCGCGACCGACGCGAAGACCGACGGGATCGACGCGAGAACGTGCGGGATCGGCGCGAGGATGTGCGCGATCGCCGGGAGGATGTCCGTGATCGTCGCGAGGACGTGCGGGACGCGCAGGTCAACGGCGGACGTCGGGATCGCCTCGAGGATGTCCGCGACCGACGCGAAGACGTGCGCGACCGCCGGGAAGACGTGCGCGATCGCCGGGAAGACGTGCGGGACCGCGCCGAGAACCGCCGCGATCGGCGCGAAGACCGTCGCGATCGCCGCCCGTAACACCCCACCACGCGAGCGCAGGGTCACCCCTGCGCTCGCGCGTGGTGCCTAACGCGCCTTCCAGTCGGCCAGGGCCTTCGCCTCGTTCTCGGGCGAGATCGCAAACCGCGGCGCCGTCCGCCGGGCCTCCGGCACCGTCGGCCACCAGGCCAGCGTATCACGGACCGTCTCCGCCAGCGGGCGGAAGCGCAGCCCCGCCGCCACCGCCTTCGCGTTGCGGATGGACGTGTGCCCCTCGTTGTTCCCCTCCAGCATGATCCACGGCACCGCCCCCTGGATGCCATGCGCCTTGAGGAACGCGTGGTCCGGGATCCAGGTGAACGTTGCGTTGGACCCGATCGCGCGCGTGGCCTCCCGCAGGAACGTGCCGAAGGTCAGCACCTCACGCGGCCCCGCCGCGTTGTAGATGCCGCCACGCCGATCCTCGACCAGCTTCACCATGAACGCCACCAGGTCCCGCACGTCCACGATCTGCACGGGATCCTCGGCGCGCCCCGGAGCCAGCGTCTCGCCCCCCTTCGCCAGCCGGACCGGCCAGTAGGGAAAGCGATCCGTCGTGTCGCCGGGACCGACGATGTAGGTCGGCCGCACGACGATGCCACCGGCCCCGAACGCGTCCATCACCTGCTTCTCGCAGTTGGACTTCTGGACGCCGTAGGTCTCGGACCCGTCCTTCTCGTCCTGCTGGACCGTGCGGACCGGGTCGTTCTCGTCCAGGCCGCGACGCAGGTACGGGTAGTACACCCCCGTCGACGACGTGAAGAGGTACTGCCCCACGTTCCCCGACAACACCGCAATCGACTGGCGCACCCAGTCGGGGTTCGTGGCCGAGTCGTCGATGACCGCGTCCCAGCGTTTTCCGCGGAGGGCATCGAGCTGTCCGTTCCGGTCGCCCACGAGGCGGGTCACCCCGGCGGGAAGGTCCGCATCACGCCGGCCGCGCGTGAAGGTCGTCACCCGATGCCCTCGGGCCACGGCCTCACGCACCAGGTGTGGCCCGATGAAGCCCGTCCCACCGAGGATCAGCAGGTTCATGGCCTGCCCATGCGGGGCGGCCGGATGTGCATGGGCGGCTCGCGCCCCTAGGCTGAGTCCCGCCCCTGCCACCGCGGCACTCTTCAGGAAGTCTCGTCGAGTGGTCATGGCATCTATGGTAATCACGGAAACACGAACGCCCTGCGGTGGTCGCCGCAGGGCGTGTGGGTCAGGGACGAAACGCTCAGTCCTTCGCCCGAAGCTCCACGCGCACGTCGCTGGAGGCGTCGTCCAGGCGCAGCTCGGGGATGGCCTGCTGTACCCCCCCGGGCAGCACTGCGGCAACCGCGAGTCGCGTCAGCGACGTCACCAGCGGGATCCCGAGTCCGGTCCCCGCGAGGACGAGGTTTGCGGCGAGGACGCGGCCGGTCCACCGGTTCACCAGCGCGCGGTCCCGCGTGAGGATCAGGGTGGCAATCGCGACCCCGTTGATCACGACGAATGCCGTCAGCGACCAGCGGAACGCGGTGGCACCAATCCCTCCCAGCCATGCCAGCAGCGTGGACTCCATGGGCTTTTCTCCACTAGGGTGCGGGCCCGCCAAACCTCAGGGTGGCCTACTATACGACGCGAAAAACCCGCGCGCGAGGGGTCACCCGTTACGCCGCGCTAATCGGATGCGCCGCTTGGCCTGGCCATCGCTCTCGCCCGCCAGCCGTGCCTCGCACTCGACGGAACCGAAGTAGGCGCTCCCATGGATCACGATCCGCGGCGCCCCGGGTGCGACCTCCACCGAGGGATCCGGCCTATGCGAGAACTCCCCGGCAAAGGCGTCGCCGTCCACCACCACCTCGACCCCGCTGGGCACCACGATCTCCACCGAGCCGAACAGGCAGAAGATCTCGATCGTGGAATCGCCCTCGGCGAGCACCGCTTCCCGGAGGTCGATCTCGGCGCTGCCCATTACGGTCGCAACCCGGAAGTTCCGGGGGAGCTCCCAGGGACCCTTGCGCACCATCCCGCTCATGACCGCAAGCAGCCCCGCGCGCTCGCGGACCGCCTCGGCGGGGATGACCGTGTGTCGCGGTCGCAGGCTGGGGAGGTTCATGTGGTGCGTTCCGGGAGGGTGCCTAACGCGTCCCACGTGGCCGCCAGGGCGGCCGCGTCGGGCAGGCTGCCCTGGGCGAGACGCGGCGAACCCCCGCCCTTGCCCCCGTGTGACGGCAGGAGCGCCTTGAGCACCTGGCCGGCATCGACCCCGCTATCGGCGGACGACGCCAGGAGCACGGCGCGTGGTTCATCGAATCGCGCGGCGTAGACGGCGCGTGGTTGTGCCGCGAAGGCAATCGCGAAGGCCCGGACCTCGTCGGCCCGCCCGGTCGCGCGCACCTCTCGCATCCGACGCACACCGTCCGCGCCGGGGGCCGTGGCCTCCCACGCCGCGCGGGCGCGCGTGGCAGCGACCTCCTCCTCGAGCTTGCGACGGGCCTGCTCCGATGCCTTGAGGTCCGCCACCTGGGCGGCCACGAGCGCCGGCAACTCGTCAATGGAGGCCGAGGCGGCGGTGGCCATCCGCGTGAGCACGTCAAAGTCGGCGCGGGCGCGCCGCATCGCCCGGTGTCCGCAGAGAAACTCGATGCGCGCCTGCCGCTTCATCTTCTCCTGCCGCCGCAGCAGGATCCCGCCGATCTCCCCGGTGGCCCGCACATGGGTGCCCCCACACGCGGACCGGTCGAGCCCATCGATGGTGACCACGCGGATGATCCCCGATCGTTCGGTCGCCTTTCGCAGCCCCTGCGCCGTGGCCGAGTCCTCGAAGGCAACCGAAACCGGCCGGTTCTCCACCACCACCGCGTTCGCGATGTCGGCGGCCTCGGCAAGCACCTCCGCCGGGACCGACTCGACGGCGAGGTCGAGCGTGGCGTAGTCCGGCCCGAAGTGCACGGAGACCGTCTCCCACCCGTACCGGTCGGCGAACACGGCGGAGAGCAGGTGCTGACCCGTGTGCTGCTGCATGAAGTCGAAGCGCCGCGTCCAGTCGACCTCGCCGGTCACCTCGGTGAGGTCGAGGGGACGATCGAGCACATGCGCGACGCGATCGTCCTCGTCGATCACGTCGACCACGCGCGCACCGCCGAGGGTGCCGAGGTCGTGGGGTTGTCCGCCGGAGGTCGGGTAGAAGGCACTCCGGTCGAGCCACACCCGCTGGCCACCGTCGGCGCGGTCCACGACGCGCCCCACAAACGAGCGGCAGTAGGCGTCGGTGTAATAGAGGCGTTCGGTCATCGGGCAGGAGTGTCCGGCGTGTCCCCCGCGCGGCAGGCCACGCAGAGCATCGGCGCCCCGACGGCGATGGCGAGGCGACGCACCAGGGAGCCATGCAAGTGCTTGCCGCAGAGGATGCGGCGGCAGCGTTCACACACCCCACCCGTGTTGACCGGGAACGGCACGTGGCACACGTCGCATTCCGTGCGGAAGATCGAGGGCCGGAAGAACGGCATGACCTAACTGTCCTTTGCTTTGATGACCACGGGATCGCCGACGCGAATGGTCCCGCCATCGAGCACCTCCCCGAAGGCGCCACCACCCCACGGGACGCCCATGACGTCGCGCAGCCCGGGGAGGGCCTCGTCCATCCGTTCGCAGGGCCGTGTTTCCCCGTGGATGAGGATGCGGCAGCTGCCCACGTGGAGCACCTTGCCGCGCGCGTGGCTCAGGTCGCAGCCGGCCACGAGGAGATTGGCACGTCGCACGGCCGGGTCGAGCGAGCCACCGGTGGCAGCCATGTGGCGTTCCCAGGCTTCGCGCTCGAGGATGGTGACCTGTCGCTTGCCCCCGCGATTGGCATTGCCGCGCAGTCCGAGCCCGGCATCGAGCTCGACCTCCGCCATCGGGTCCATCGGGCCCCCGCGAAAGCGCTTGATCCAGATCTGCTCGAGGAGGCCCATGCGGGTCAGCCGGTGCCGGAAGGAGGAGGAGTGGCCTCCATCTCTCGAACGAACCAGGCACGGGCGCCGGCAAAGTCGAGGATGAGGGCATCACCCGGCCCGAATTCAAAGCGGGCCGTGGCCTCATGGGTAGTCCCCGGCACCTCGGTACGGAGGAGGGAGCCCTCGACGCGATAGCGCAGGGCAATCACCTGGCGGGCCCCACCCACGTCGAAGCTGTAATGCAGGTGGTCGTCATCGACGAACGCCATCCGGACCCCGGGGGCGAAGTCGAGGCTGTGGTCGGCGCGCAGGAGGCGCCAGGTGCCGCGCAGGGAGGTCATGGCCGCGCCCGGGGCCGGACACACGACCGCCCACGACGCCGCGAGCGGCACCGTGGGCGGAGGTGTTCCGGGGACTGCGAGATCAGGCCTGCTTCGTCTTGAGCCACTTCACCGCGGCCTTGAACGCCTTTTCCTTGCCGCCGTGCGAGGCGTCGCCGAAGAACGCGCGGTGCTTGGGACGCCACGCGCCTTCCTTGGTGCGGTGGTAGCCGACGCGGACGAAGTAGCCGTGCGTGCGGGTGGACTCCTGGTCGATGCGGCTGACGCCGGGCACCGAGGACGCCGCGCTGCGACGGGTCTTCTTCGCCGCCTTCTTGGCGGTCTTCTTCACTGCCTTCTTTCGCGCTGCCATGGGAGTTCGGGCTGTGGTCGCAGGCACCTGGCCGGGCGACGCCGTGGAGGTTCGGACCGGCCCTCGTGGCGCCGGCTGCCTGACGAGTCCCCGGGACACCCACCGGTTGCTCGTCAGGCAACCGACGCCCGTTAGGCCTCGACAGTCACTAATGTGTGAGGCAGTCACGGTTTTGTCGAGTGGTTAGGCCTGACGAGTGCCTGACGAGTGCATGCGCGCCTCCCGGCACCCCGTGGATGGGGCCCGCGAGGCATACGCGAATGCAAACCAGTGGCCGGATTTTCCACGCGACGTGGAGAGTTCTGCCTGACGAGTGGTGCCCCGCGCGCCTGACGAGGGCGCTCGCGTTATGCGCCGCCGGCCGCCGGCGCCCCGTCGCGCGCGAGGTGCACCGTCTCGTGCGCGCGCCCCGGGGTCCGCGCCACCTCACGGAAGCCCAGGCGGGACAACACCCGGAGCGAGGCTTCGTTAGGTGCGTCGGTGCTGGCCCGGAACGCCACCATCCCGTGGACCCGGGCCCCCCAGGCCATCACCGCCCCCGCCGCCTCCGTCGCATACCCCCGACCCCACACCCCCGGATGGAGGGCGTACCCCACCTCCAGGACCGGCGGCTCGTGGAAATACCAGAACCCGACCCAACCCAGCAGGTCGGAGGCGTCCGCGTGACGCATCGTGAAGAGCCCGTACCCTTCCTCAGCCCACAACCGCGCATTCTCGACCAACAGCCGGTCGCGCGTCTCCTCCAGGGTCCAGACCTCGTCGTCAAACAGGAAGCGGCGAACCTCCGGCAACGCATTGAGCGCCTGGAGGGCCTCGAGGTCGTGTTCGCCCAGCGGGGCGAGGACGAGTCGCGCGGTGGCGATCAGCGGCGCGTCAGGAGACCTGCCGGGCATCGTATTTCTCGAGCAGTCGGGCCAGCGCAGGATCCCGACGGCGCACGGGGGGAAGCCGCGACGCGTCGGCACCATGCTTGAGCAGCTCTTCCACCTCGGCCAACGGCCGCCGCCGGGCCACCGCCACGGTCAGCGGCGTCGCCCCATCGCCATCGGCGATGTTCGGGTCCGCCCCCTGCCGGAGCAGCCAGCGCATCATCCGGGTCCGGTGCAGCCGCGTGGCATACAGGAGCGGGGTCTCCCCGTGGAACGTCAGGTTCACGTTGGCGTGATGGGTGCCGAGCATGCGCGCCGTCACGAGGTCGTCGTTCCAGACCACCGCCCAGTAACACCAGTCGGGGTTCGCTCCCGCCTGCAGCAGGAAGCGCGCGAGCGCGCGATTGCGTCCGCGCGCCACGGCGTGCCACAACGCACGCGCCGGGAACGGCTCACCGCCGTCGGCGATCTCGTGGACCGCGTCGATCGACGCGCCCCCGCGCAGCAGCGCGCGCGCCGTGGCCACCGAGGCGGCGAGCGGCTTGCGCACCGTGGCCGCCGTCGCGCCCGCACACAGGTGCAGCCCGGTCCGCCCGTGGCGGTCGGCCACGGACGCAAACTCCGGATTGCCTTTCAGGGCCTCTGCCACGACCGCTGCATCCCAGCGCCGCGCGGCGTCCAGGAATCGCGTGGCGCCGACCCGTGCGCCCGGCCGGCGAGTGGTGGTGCTGGTGCGCCTCGGCGACATACCTAACGATTCGCGGCTGGCCAGGAAGAAGGACCGCGAATCTACCCCCCCGCCCCGCCATCGGCGAGCCCCCGCCTGGTCAGAGCGGACGCACCCGCACCGCCGTGCCGTAGCAGAGCACTTCCGACACCCCCTGCATGACCTCGGTGGCGTCGTACCGCACGCACGTCACCGCGTTGGCCCCCAGCACCTCGGCGTGCTCGATCATCTGGGCAAAGGCGTCGGCGCGCGTGCGCTCACACAAGTCCGTCATCAGTGAGATGTTCCCGCCACGCAACGTCTGGAACGCCGCACCAATCGTCCCGAACACCGAACGCGACCGCACCACGATCCCACGCACCACACCCAGCGTCTCCTCGATCTGGAAGCCATCCAGCGTCGGCGCCATCGTCACCCGCGAGGCCAGCATCTCGTTCTCCTGTCAGGGGTTCGGTTCACGGCAGCGGAATGCGCAGCCGCACCTCGAGCGGTTCCGGCGCGGCTCCCACACCAGCAAAGCGCAACACCACCGCTGAGGTATCAAAGTAGGGGGCGCCCGTCACGTGCCGCGGATACTTGGACGCCGTGGCCTGCACCACCACCGTCACGCGTGCACTGTCCGCGGCCCCGGACGCGCGATACACCGTCGCGGAGAAGAGGCCGCGATCATCCACCTGCAACGTCACCGTCGGGCAGGCGCACCCAGAACCTGGCCTGATGCTCCCCTCGATCCCGTCGAGCGGATCGCCACGCGTGCTCGTCACGGTGCCGAAGATCAGGGCACACCCGGTCGCGCTGCTCACCGTCGCCGGGCGATCGCACTTCGCCGGGCCGATCACTTCGCTCGGCGACGACGAAAAGCAGGCCGCAACGACCACCAGCGCGAGCCAGCGCTTCACCGCACGACCTGCATCGCAGCCAGCATTTCCTTGAGGAGCTTCCCCGCGACGTTCGCCGTCACCCCATCGAGGTCGCGGAGCGGGTTGTATTCCACGAGGTCCGCCCCGACGATGGGGACCCGCAGGTCCTGCAAGACCGACAGCACCTCGCGCACCGAGAGCCCCCCGGGTTCGCGATGTGACACGCCGGGCGCAAACGCCGGGTCGAGGGCGTCGAGGTCGAGGGAGATGTACACAGAGTGCTGCAGCGTGGGCCGCACCCCTGAAGTCCAGCGCCGCATGTCGATCACGTCCACGCCAAAACGATCGGCCTGGTCGCGCTGGTGGCCCGTCATGGCCCGGATCCCGACCTGCACCAGCTCATCGGCCAGCCCCTCTTCCATGATGCGGGCAAACGGGCATGCATGCGAACCGCGATCGCCCTCGAAGTGGTCGTAGAGGTCGTTGTGCGCGTCGAAGTGCAGGATCGACAGCCGGGGATGATGCGCCCGCACCGCGCGGACCACCGGCCAGGTGATCGCGTGATCCCCGCCGAGTACGACGGGTCGTCCGCCACGCGCCATCACACGCGCGACGGCCGCGGTGATGGCAGCGCGGGGATCACCCGTCAGATCAGCATCACCCGCATCGCCGAACATGCCGGGTGCCCCGATATCCACCAGCGACTCGCTCCACATGTTCGATGCATCGGTGCGCAACGCGGCGCGAATGGCCGGTGGCGCCGCCGCCGGGCCCCGCTGGAACGACGAGGCCTCGTCGAAGGGGACCCCGAGCAGGGTCGGCAGACCGTCGAAGTTGGGCATCCCGGACGCTAGCACGCCGCGTCGGCCATCGCCAGCCGCGTTAGGCGCGTCAGCGCTGGAAGACGCCCTCCCCGACAAGCGCGTACGATTCCTCGTCCACCATGATGCCCAGTCGCACGCCGTACCATTGCCCGGGTTCGAGCGGCAGCGGCCCGATCCGCGGCGCGTAGTCGGGTGGGTTCACCCCATAGGTGACCCCCGACGCGATCTTCCCCGTGTCGCCGCGGATGATCCAGAAGGTCTGCCGGTTGTCGAGGGACGACACCTCGAGGTAGGTGGCCCCGCACGACGGGCTCCAGGTGATGCGCGGCCCGGCACGCGGATCCACCTGAACGTCCAGTGGTGCCGTGCAGGTCACCAGCGGCTTGGGATGCGCCGGAGCGGGCTGGGTGGCCTCCCCGCAGGCGGCCACGCTAAGCGTCAGTAGGCAGGAAGCAATCCGGCGCATCGCCTCCCAAGCTCAACACTCCCGCGCCGCTGGTCCGTGCCTCAGGTCACACCCGGATCAGGCGACCGTCCGCCGCACGCACAACAGTCGACACCCATCGTCCCCGGCAACGGTTGGGTGGTGCGTCGAGTCGGGCGCCGCCCGGTGGTAGTCCCCCACCGTGAGTGCCTCGCCCTCCACGACGCAGCTGCCGGCCAGCACCATCAGTTCCTCGATCCCCTCGTGCACATGTTCCTCGAGCACAGCCCGCGGGCGCGCATCGATCACCAGCACCTGGCCCGGAAGGCCCACCGGGTCCACGCGCACGCGCACCCCCTCATTGAGCGGGACCCATTGTTCGCCGGACACCACGGAGAGCGTCGACGCGGGCCCACGCACGGCGGTGACATACTCGATGAGGCGCGCGGGCACACGCGCGATCCACGCACCAGTGAGCCCGCCAGCCGTGTCTCCCACGGTGAGGCTGCGCGCCGCGGGACCATCCACGATCCCCTCGATCACATGCCAGGTGACATGACCGGGAATCTCCGGATCGGGGAGCTGGGCGCCGGGGGCTGCGCTCAGCAGGCGCGTGGC
>JAEUJK010000212.1 GCA_016794735.1 Gemmatimonadota bacterium
GCCCATCCAGGCGGTGGCGAAGGGGACGAGGGAGAGCCAGAAGAGGAGGTGCTGGTTGGCCCACAACACGCGCCCGTTCACGTGTTGCACGGCATGCAGCATGTGGTGGTGGTTGTTCCAGTAGATGCCGATGTAGATGAACGACAGGGCATAACTGAGGAAGACGGGCCACAGCGCACGCAGGGCCGCCCACGACGGGTCGTGCGGCACCTTGAGTTCCAGCACCATGATGGTGATGACGATGGCGAGGACGCCGTCGGAGAATGCTTCGAGCCGATTGCGGGTCATGGGGTCGCGGGGGTAGCGTGGCGCCCGGGAATTACGTCGAGGAGACGAGAATGGCCAGCAGCAGCGCGTCCACGGTGGCCGGGTACCTGAAGGAGCTGCCCGCGGAACGCCGCGCAGTGGTGGGCGCGGTGCGACGGGTGATCCGGCAGCACATGCCCACGGGATACCGGGAAGGGATGAACTACGGGATGATCACCTGGTTCATCCCGCTGTCCGTCTTTCCCGACACGTACAACAAGCAGCCGCTCATGTACGTGGGGCTCGCCGCGCAGAAGAACAACTACGCGGTGTATCTGCAGGGTGTGTATGGCGACCCCGGCCTCGAGCGGTGGTGGACCGCAGCGTACAAGGCGACGGGAAAGAAGCTCGACATGGGAAAGTCGTGCGTGCGATTCAAGTCGCTGGAGCAATTGCCGTTGGACGTGCTGGGGGAGTGCATCGCGAGGGTCCCGGTGGCGGCGTTCCTGGCCCGGTACGCTGAGGTGAAGGGGAGCGCGCGGAAGGCCCGGCGCTCGACGTAGGGACCGCGCGGTCACGGGAGCGGGTGGCTCAAGTGTCGATGCCCCAATGAGATGCCTTGCTCGCCCCCACGGGTCGGGATCATCCTCGGGGCTCCCACTTGGGCGGGGAGGCGGGTTATGTTTGCTCTCCCTGAGGTTTGGGGCTGGCTAGGTAGCTCAGTTGGTAGAGCAGCGGACTGAAAATCCGCGTGTCGGCGGTTCGATTCCGTCCCTAGCCACTTGGCAGGAAAGGCAGGACAAACAGCGAGTTTCCCGAGCGGGCCGCCGAGGCGTAATCGGCGGCCCGTCGTGTTTTGCGGATGGCCCCGGGGTGGAGCGGCGGGGGTGTCGGGGCTTCGACGACCCCAGGGTAGTGGACGTGGGGCTGCCATCCGCCGCTGGATGGGGCCAAATCCAATCAGGCGGCGACGAGTCAAACGCCGCTCGGCACTCGCCGCGAACCCATGTCACAGGAGACACCGCATGAGCGCCCTGACCTTTGAGGTGGTGGCGCGTCGCGTCGATGCGCACGGGAGTGTCGCGCAGTGCAAGGACGCCGAGCTCGCGCTCGACACCGACCTTGCCGGTCGGCGTGACGCGTTGAATCCCGCGGAGTTGCTCCTGACCGCAGTGGCCGCCTGCATGATCAAGGGGATCGAACGCGTGGCACCGATGCTCCACTTCGCCTTCCGCGGGGTCCGCGTGCACATGGTCGGTCAACGCACGGACGTGCCGCCGCGACTCGCGTCGATCCGCTACGAGATCGTGGTCGACACGGATGAGACAGACCAGCGGCTCGAGCTGCTGCACTCGAACGTTCGCAAGTACGGCACCGTCTTCAACACGGTGGCGCCGGGCACCGACCTGTCGGGACAGCTGCGTCGCGGCGCACTGGCCGCGGAGTGACGGGCGCCACCGCGGATTCGGTGGATTGACGCGCAGTGTTTAGATGGCCACCTTCACGCCCCGCTCAACCACAGGACAGGGAATGACCACGAAGGAGATGGGAACGCAGCTGGTGGCGTTGTGCCGCGAGGGCCGGAACCTCGATGCCATCAACACCTTCTACGCCGACGACATTGTCAGCGTCGAGGCTGGTGGCCCGTCGGGCATGGATCGGACGACGCACGGCAAGGCCGGCGTGATCGGCAAGAACCAGTGGTGGGTCGAGAACCACGACATGCACTCGGCCACC
>JAEUJK010000242.1 GCA_016794735.1 Gemmatimonadota bacterium
GTGCCTGACATGGACGCGAGCTTCGGCCGTGTCCCGATCAATCAGTCGCCGTCCTTCGGCGTCGCCGACATCGAGTACTTCGAAGTCTGCAAGCAGTACGTCGGGGCCGTCGGACCGGCGGTGACGATCGACGTCTTCGTCGACCGCCCCAGCCTCCCGACCGACACGACCTTCCAGGTGACCCTCGCCAACGGCCAGTGCCGCGACGTGTGGCTGCACGGCGGACAGGCCGAGACGGTCACGGTGACCGAGCAGCCCGTCGCCGGCTACACCACGTCGTTTGTCAAGGAAGTGAAGACCCGCACCTCGTACACCGTCGACCCGGTGGCGAGTGGCAACAGCGCCAGCGGCGCCGTCAGCGGCCTCCCGGGTGAAGGCGCCCTCGTGCGCTTCATCAACACCGAGATCCCGCCGAGCGGCGAGCTGGGCAACTTCGTCTGGATCGACCTCAACAGCGACGGTCGCCAGGATCCGGGTGAGCCGGGCATCCCCGGCGTGACGGTGACGCTCTCCGGTGCCGCGAACGCGACCACCACGACGGACGCCAACGGCTACTACCTGTTCTCCGGTCTCTACGCGGGGGACTACACCGTGACCGTTGGTGCTGGCATCCCGGCGGGGTACACCCCGACGACGTCGCTCGTTGGCACGCCGGACCTCGACAGCAATGGCAGCCCGGCCAACGTCACCCTGCCGACGAACTCCAGCAGCGACCTGACGATCGACTTCGGCTACGTGGCGCCGCCCCCGCCGCCGCCGGGCTGCACCTACACGCAGGGTTACTGGAAGAACCACTCCGCCGCCGGCCCGGCGCCGTATGACGCCGGCTGGAAGAAGATCGGCGTCCTCGAGCACAACACGCCGTTCTTCAACTCGGGCATGACCTGGCTGGTCCTGTGGAACACGCCCCCCAAGAAGGGCAACGTCTACATTCAGCTCGCGCACCAGTACATGGCCGCCAAGCTCAACGTCCTCAATGGCGCGAGTGCACCGGCGAACGTCCTGAGCGCGATCAGCACCGCCGAGACCTACTTCTCGACGGGCACGGGCAACATCACCGGCCTGGCGACGCTGCTCGACAACTACAACAACGGCCTTATCGGACCGGGGCACTGCTCCTGATCCGCTGGCAAGAGGCAAGAAGAGGGGGGCTCGCTTCGGCGAGCCCCCTTTTTCGTTGTTGCCATCGTGTCACGGAAATGCAAAGGGGCCCCATGTCAGGGGCCCCAACCTGTCATCCGGGTGACGCGCTTAACGCTTGCCGAACAGACCGGTGATGCGCGAGACCACGAACTGAACGGCCGCGACCACGCGGCGCCAGAACATCAGGAGGAAGCCCACCACCGCGGCGAACGCGGAGGCAAGGGGCATGAGGGCGTCGGGACCGATATACATGTGACTCGCTGGCTCCGTTCGGGACCTGGGTTCTGGTGACTAGCTTACGCTAACCACCCCTTAAACGTCTATGTGGCGATTAGGCAACGCCACTTGTCGATGGTCTCGTTCCTGCAAGAACGGGACTCAAGTTTTTTTCGCCTGGCCGATCCGGTCGAATCCCGCTCTACACGTCCGCCCTTTGCCTACACAACTACCCGGTCGCCCAGCGCGATGCCCACGACTGTTCATGGTGATGCGGCCGCGCGCCGCGTCGCCGCTGGTCGTGGGTCAAGCTGACCGGTCGTTCGGCAAGGGCGGTGACTTCCCGGCTCGCGCGTGACCGAACCCCGTGGAGCGCCCGGACCGGAGCGGCGCGCTAATCGCCCGGCCTTCAAGTGGCCGGAAGAGCGCCGCAGATCCACGCCGACGGCGCAGCCGGAAACGCCACGTGGGATCAGCTGGGAAACGTGGGGGCAGCGCATCGGGGTTGGAATCGGCGTACTCGCGGCCGGCCTGATCCTCGTCGCACCGGGTGGCGCCGGGCTGAGCCCCGAGGCCCGCAAGGCATTCGCCGTGTTCGTGTTGTGCACGGCACTGTGGGTGACCAACGCGATGCCGTATGGGATCACGGCGCTCCTCGCGGTCGCGTCGCTCGGGCTTTCGGGCGCCCTCAAGCCCTCGGAGGCGTACGCGGCTTTCGGCAGCTCCGCGATTTTCTTCCTGATCGGGATCTTCCTGATTGGAGGAGCGCTCACGGAAACGGGGCTTTCGAAACGCATGGCGCTCCTGCTGCTGCGGCGGTTCGAGGGATCGCCTTTTCGGTTCGCGATGGGGCTCATGCTCACCGGCGCCTTTGCCACGATGTGGATGCCCAACCAGGCGACGACGGCGATGCTCTACCCGATCGCCATGGAGGTCTCCGGCGCGCTGCGCCTGCGCCCTAAAGAGAGTGAGTATGGCAAGTTGATCTTCTTCTCGATGGCGTGGGGCGCCATGGTTGGCGGGAACCTCACGTTCCTCGGCAGCTCGCGCGCCGCCCTTGCGCTGGGCATGTTGCAGCGGAACAGCGGGCTCGGGATCTCCTTCACGCAGTGGCTGACCGCGTCATTCCCGGTCGTCCTGCTGGGGCTCCTGACCATGCCCCTCATCCTTCGCTACATGCTCAAGCCCGAGGCGGTGGAGTTCGAGTCGGGCCGACGCGTGCTCGAGCGCGCCGTGAGCGAGCTTGGGCCGATGCGCCGACCGCAGTACCTCTCACTCGCGATCATCCTCCTCACCATCTTGGCGTGGGTGACCGTGGGCGGCCGTCGCGTCGACCTCGCAGTGATCGCGCTGTTCGGTGCGGTGTCCCTCTTCGCGACGCAGGTGCTGACCTGGGAACGCGCGGAGCGACATGTCTACTGGAACATCGTGTTGATGTACGGGGGCGCCATAGCGCTCGGGGTTGCCCTCGAGCGGACCGGTGCGACGCGGTGGCTGCTCGACGCGCTCTTCAGCGACACCCTGCAGCACCTGTCGCCATACGTGGCCATCCTTGGTGCAGGGCTCCTGGCACTACTCCTTTCGGAAGTCATGTCGAACGCCGCAGCGCTCGCGGTCGTGTTGCCGCTCGCCTTTACCGTCGGCGCGGACGCAGGTGCGTCGCCGGTGGCGATGGTGCTGGCGACGAGCTTCGGGGCAGGACTCGACTTCATCTTCCCGATGAGCACGGCGCCCAACACCATCATCTTTGCCTCCGGATACCTCCGCACGTCGGACTTCGTCCGCCTCGGCACGGCCATGACCGTGGCGTCGGTCGCCATCCTTGCCTTGGTCATCCGGTTTTGGTGGCCCGTCATCGGACTGATCAGCCCCTAGCGGCTTCGCTAGTTTTCTCGGGCAACCCCCTTCCCCTGATGCCGTGAACCTCAAGGGCGCGACCATCTGGTTTACTGGCCTTCCTTCGTCCGGGAAGAGCACCATCGCCCGCGAGGTGTACCAGCGCCTGCACGATGGCGGGTGTGCGGTCGAGCTGCTGGACGGCGCTGAGGTCCGGGAAAGCCTCTCGCGTGGCCTCGGGTTCTCGCGCGAAGACCGGGAGGAAAACGTCCGGCGGATCGGGTTCGTGGCCAAGCTGTTGTCGCGCAACGGCGTCATCGCCATTTGCGCTGCGGTGTCGCCCTTCCGCAGCACCCGGGAGGAGGTTCGTGGCAACACCGCGAACTTCGTCGAGGTCTATGTGGAGTGCCCGGTGGAGGTCGCGGAGGCCCGCGACACGGACGGCATGTACGCCCGGGCGCGGCGAGGGGAGCTCCCGGATTTCACCGGGGTAACCGGACCGTACGAGGCGCCGCTCGCCCCCGAAGTACACATCAATTCGGCGACGGAAAGCCTCGACCAGGGGGCGTGGAAGGTGATCCGGACCCTGGAGATCCTGGGGATCGTGAGCCGTGCCGGGAGCGAGGGGGCTGACCAGGGGGAAGACTCGCTGCGGAAGCGGCTCGCCGGGCTGGGCTACATCTAGGGCTCCCGTTGGTGACGCCCGGCACGTTCGGGGCGTCCAAGCGTATGTGGAGTAAGAAGTTGCGCATTGCCCAGCTGTTCCCGCGCAGGGTATCGTTCTTGCACTCGCCGGTATTGCTCGCGCGTACCGCCCCGACACTGTTTTTCCCGTGACTGCCGCCGCAATTCCCAGCCCTCGTCCGCTGCCACTGCGTTACCCGCAGGCGCTGGCGTATTGCGTAGCGGCGTACTTCCTGATCGCTCTCGGCCGCGCGCACGAGATCATCCCGCAGCTCCAGCCGCTGCGACTCGGCATCCTGGGTGCGCTGGTGACGGCGTTCATGGCGTTCCGGTACTTCCGGCGCTCCGACTTCGACGCCCTGTTGTCGACGACCCCGGGCAAGGGGCTGATCCTCGCGACGGTGTTTGCGGCGTTGACGATCCCCACGGGGATCTGGCCGAAGGCGAGCTTCGACTACCTGGTCAAGGTGCACTACAACGCGCTGCTCGTGTTCACGTGCGCGGCGCTGGCGTTCATGGATCGACGGACGATGCGCTGGATCGTCCTGCTCCTCGTCATCGACGTCATGCTGGCAGGTGCCGCATCGATCCGCGCGCCCGCCGGGCGCTTCGAGATCGGGAGCACCTACGACGCCAACGAGACCGCTTCGTTCTTCGTCATGTGCATCCCGTGGGGCATCTACCTGCTGGTCACCGAGAAGGGATGGCCGCGGTGGGTGGGACTGGCGGCCATTCCCATGTGCCTGATCGGCGTGCTCAAGACCGGTTCGCGTGGCGGCTTGCTGGGCGTGGCGGCGATGATCCCGTTCCTGGTCTACCTGTCCCCGCCGAAGAAGCGTGGGCCGTTCATCCTCGCAGTGATCGTCGGGGGACTGGGGACCATGTTGTCGATGGGTGAACAGGCGACGTACCGGTTGCTCAAGTCCTTCGACACGCAGGAGTACAACTACACGACGGAAGACGGTCGCGTCGAGGTGTGGAAGCGCGGGCTCGGGTATATCGCCCATGCCCCATTGCAGGGCGTGGGGATGGACGGGTTCGGCTACAAGGAGTTGGCGTCGAAGACCGACAAGGGCTTTGGCGTGCGCCAGACCGCGGCGCACAACATGTACATCCAGGTGGCGGCCGAACTCGGCCTCATCGGCTTTGCCGGCTTCCTCGCGATGTTGTTCGGCGGGTTGCAGATCGCCGGCAAGGTGCGGGTGCGGATGAAACGACAGTTCGAGGCCAACCACGACCCGGAGGCGTTTCGCGAGATGCTTCGCGCGGCCATGGCGCAGGTCTCGCTGTACTCGCTCATGTGCACCGGGTTCTTCCTCTCGATCGGGTACTCCTCGATGCTGTATTTCGCCGTCGGGGCGGCCTGCGGGCAGTGGTTAGGCAATCGCTCGTATGGCTTCGGGTCCGGCCCGACCCCGGAGCCACGGCCCGGACAGCGACCGGTGCGCGGCATGCGCGGCTGGCGAACGGCGCGACCCATCCCGGCAGCGGGGATGACGGCGAGCCGGTTCTCGCAATCCTGACACGTGGCCGATTCCCCACCGAGCGTCGTCCAGGTCGTCCTCGAAGCCGGCCGTGGCGGCCTGGAAACGATGTGCGCGGACCTGGCGATCGCGCTGGCCGCGCGTGGGGTGCGATCCTCGGTGATCGGGCTCGATGCCGGCGGTGAGCTCGAGGGACGCCTGCGCGACCACGGCGTCGCGTTCACCTCGCTGGGCGGCCGCCGCATGCGATCGCCGTCGTACTACGGGCGCGTGGCGGGGGTACTGCGCGACGCGCGCGCCACGGCGGTGCACACGCACGGATTCGCCCCGTTGCTGTACGGCGCGCTGGCCCGCCCGCTCGCCGGCTTTCCGCGGTTGGTGCACACCGAACACTCCATCGAGTACCTGCTGGAGCGCCCCGCCTTGCGCCTGGCCCTCCGCGGGCTGGCGTGGTCCGTCGACACCTTTGCCGTGTTAGGCGACCGGATGTACGGCTACTACGCCACCCTCGGGATCGCGCCGCGGCGACTGAAGGTCATTCCCAACGGGGTGGCCCTGCTGCCGCCAACCACACCCGAGCGCCGGGCCGAGGCGCGGGCGCGCCTGGGGGTGTCGCAGCCGTTCGTGGTGGCCACCGTGGGTCGCCTGGCGCCAGAGAAGAACTTCCCGCTCCTCATCGACGCCTTTGCCTCGGCCTACGCGGCCGACCCGGACACGGCGCTCGTCTTCATTGGCGACGGCAGCGAGGCCGCGGGGCTCCGTGCGCGTGCGGCGGAGCGTGGCCTGGGGGATCGCGTCCACTTCCTCGGCTGGCGGAAGGATGTTGCGCAGTTGTTGCCTGGCCTCGACGTGTTTGCCCTCTCGTCGTTCTCGGAAGGGCTGCCGATGGCGATGCTCGAGGCGATGAGTGCGAGCGTCCCGGTGGTGAGCACCGCCGTGGGCGACATCCCGAACGTGGTTCGCGATGGGGTGAACGGCTGGCTCGTCCCGCCCGAAGACGGTGTCGCGATGGCGGCGGCGTTCGCGGCGCTGCGTCGCGACCCGGCCCGCGCCGAGGCGCTGGGACGTGCGGGACAGCAGGCGGTCACGGCGACCTACAGCCGTGATGCCATGGTGGATGCCTATTGCCGCGCGTATGGCTTCGCGCCTTCCGCCGGGTAGCGCCGCATGCTCTTCAACAGCGCCATCTTCCTGTTCGCGTTCCTGCCCGTCACCTACCTGGTGTTCTGGCGGCTGCGGGCCAAGGCATCGCGGTACGTCTGGCTCACGCTCACGGGATATGTCTTCTACGGCTACTGGGATCCCCGGTTCTGCCTGCTGATGGCCTTCTCGACCCTGGTGAGCTACTTCGCCGGGCTCGGGTTCCTGCGGTACACGACCCCACGGGCACGGCGCTGGTGCCTGGTGCTGCCCATCACGGTCGACCTGCTGCTGCTCGCGTTCTTCAAGTACTTCAACTTCGCGCTGGACTCGACGCGCACGGTGGCATCGTGGTTCGGCGCCGACGTCGCGCTGCCGCACCTCAACATCATCCTCCCCGTCGGGATCTCGTTCTACACGTTCCACACGATCACCTACATCGTGGATGCGTACCGCGGCGTGATCAAGCCGACGCGGAACTTCTTCGAGTTCTCGACCTACGTCTCCCTGTTCTCGCAGCTGGTGGCCGGGCCGATCGTGCGGTTCCGCCAGGTGGAGGAGGACCTCGACCACCTCGACAGTGCCTCGCGCACGCGGTGGATCGTGCCCGGGGTGCAGTTCTTCGTGATCGGCCTCATCGAGAAGGTCGTCCTCGCCGACTCGATCGCCGCGTTCGTGGACCCGGCCCTGCACCAGTGGTCGTCGCTCTCCACCGCCGGCGCGTGGATGGCGATGCTGGGGTACTCCTTCCAGCTCTACTTCGACTTCTGCGGCTACAGCTCCATGGCCGTGGGACTCGGCTACCTGTTCGGCATCCGGATCCCGCAGAACTTCAACTCGCCGTACAAGGCGCTCGACCCGTCGGACTTCTGGCAGCGCTGGCACATCTCGCTCTCGAGCGTGCTGCGGGACTACCTCTACATCCCGTTAGGCGGCAACCGCAACGGGACCGTCGCGACGTACCGGAACCTGATGATCACGATGCTCCTGGGCGGGCTCTGGCACGGGGCGTCGTGGGTGTTCGTGATCTGGGGGGCCTATCACGGCCTGCTCCTCTGCGTGCACCGCGCCTTTGGCCGTCCGTGGGATGCGCTGCCGCGTCCGGTGCGCCAGGGCGGGATGTTCCTCGCGGCCGTGGTGGGATGGGTCTGGTTCCGCGCGACGAGCTTCGAGATGGCCACCGGCCTCCTGGCCCGCATGTTCTCCCCGGTGAGCGGGGTCCTCGTGCCGCAGGCCGGGCTCGCGTCCGTGGCGCTGCTCGTTGCCGCGTGGTGGTCGATGGCCGGGCCGAACGCGTTCGAGGTCGAGGTGCGTGACACGGCGCCGCGGCGCATCGCGCTGACCCTCGCGTTCGCCGCGAGCCTCGCGATCATCCTCGGCACGCGGTCATCGCCCTTC
>JAEUJK010000296.1 GCA_016794735.1 Gemmatimonadota bacterium
CCAGTACTGGCCCGATGCGCGTCGCTTCGAGATGGTGACCTTGCCCTACCAGGACTTTGCCACGATGAACGCGTCGCTGGAGGTGCTCGAGGAGATCGGGCATGCGGCCGTCGCGGCACGCATCGCGTCGTTGGCCGACCACCTGGTCCGTCGCGCGGAGGAGATCGGGCTGATGGTCGTGACGCCCACGGACCCCGCGCGCCGCGCCGGCATCGTGGCGGTGCGCCCGTCCGATCCGGCGGCCACCGCCGAGCGTCTGACGGCGGCCGGCGTAGTGTTCTCGTTGCGCGAAGGGGCGATCCGGCTTTCCCCGCACGTCTTCACCCCCGTGGAGCACATCGACCGCGCGATGGATCTCATCCGAGCGGGCCACTCGGCGGGGTAGCTGTGGCAGTACGTGGGCCCGCCGGACGGCGGGCGCGTGCGTCAGGTCGAGGGGAGGACGCCTAACGCGACTTCCCGCGCGCCGCGACGCACCAGGAAGTAGCGATCGTGCAGCGCCTCGTGGCGCGCGACCACCAGTTCCTCGTTTCCGAGGCGACGCCCGTTCACTGTCACCGCCCCCTGCTGCAGCTGCCGCCGCGCATCCCCGCGCGACTTGACCAAGCCGGACTCGGTCAGCAGGTCGAGCACCGAGACCTCGCTGCCTTCGGGGAGCATCGTGTGCGGCAATTCGGCGCGCAGCATCTCGAGGACCGGCACGCTGAGGGCACGCACGTCGGCCTTCTTGTCGAACACCACGCGCGACGCCTCACGCGCGGCCGCGGCGGCGTCCGCGCCGTGCACGCGCGTCGTCACCTCGATGGCCAGTGCGGCCTGCGCCTCGCGTTTCTCCGGGCGTTCCTCCACCGCCTGGTCCAGCGCCTCGATCTCCCCACGCGACATCAACGTGAACATGCGGAGGTACTCGCCCGCATTGCGGTCGTCCACGTTGATCCAGAACTGGTAGAACTGGTACGGCGATGTGCGCGCTGGGTCGAGCCACACGCTCGTCCCTTCGGCGGTCTTGCCGAACTTCTTGCCGTCCGCGGTGGTCACGAGCGGCAGGGTGACCCCAAAGACCTCCTGCCCCGATGAACGCCGGACGAGTTCGGTGCCCGCGGTGATGTTGCCCCACTGGTCGGACCCGCCCATCTGCAGCGACACGCCGTCGCGCTGGTTGAGCTGCAGGAAGTCGTAGGCCTGCAGCAGCATGTACGAGAACTCGGTGTACGAGATCCCCACCTCCATGCGCGAGCGGACCGAGTCCTTCGCGAGCATGTAGTTCACGCTGAAGTGTTTGCCCACGTCGCGCAGGAACTCGACGAGGGTGACCGACATGAGCCAGTCCGCGTTGTTCCGCATGCGGGCGGCGGCCGGGCCACTGAAGTCCAGGAACTGCTCCAGCTGCTTTCGGATCGAGGCCGCGTTCTCGGCGACCTGCTCGAGGGAGAGGAGGTTGCGCTCCGCACTGCGACCGGACGGATCCCCGATCATCCCGGTGCCGCCACCCACGAGGGCCACGGGGCGGTGGCCGGCGCGCTGGAGGTGGACCAGTCCCATGACCTGGACCAGGTGACCGACGTGCAGCGACGACCCCGTGGGATCGAAGCCCACGTATCCGGAAACCGGCCCGGCACTGAGTGCCGCATCGGCACCCTCGGTGGCCTGGTGCAGCAGCCCGCGCCAGCTCAGCTCGTCAAGGAAAGGCGTCATATCTCGCAAAGTAAGGAAAGGGCGGCGGTGTCGTCACGGGGCAGGGAGCATCGGCCCACCTTTGGTGTTACCATTTCCATCCCATGCGAGAGCAGCTCCGCCGACTTATTTCGCGCCTCCCGAGGCTGCGCGGCAACAGCCGCCGCCGCACCGGCCCGAACTGGTTCCAACGGCACCCGGTCGCCACGCGCCGACTGGCGCTGACCACCGTCTTTGGCGTCGGCGCCGCGGTCGGCGGGGCCTACGGCGGCTTTGCCCTGGTCTGCCGAGGCGGGCGCTGCCCCTCGGTCTCGATCCTCGACAGCTACCAGCCGAGCCAGACCTCCAAGCTGTACGCGGTGGACGGCCGGTTCATCGCCGAGCTGGGGCTCGAGCGCCGCACCCTCGTTTCCTACAACGACATCCCGGAAGTCGTTCGCAACGCCTTCGTCAGCACCGAGGACAAGCGCTTCTACAGCCACGGAGGGATCGACTACCTCCGGATCCCGGGGTCGGTCCTCGCGAACCTCCGGGCAGGGAGCTTTGCCGAAGGGTTCTCGACGATCACGATGCAGCTCGCGCGGAACGTCTTCCCGGAGCAGATCTCGCGCGAACGCTCGGTCTCGATGGGGAGCCTCGTGCGCAAGCTGCGGGAGGCGCGCGTCGCGCTGATGATCGAGGGGCGGTACTCCAAGGAACGCATCCTCGAGTTGTACCTGAACCAGATCAACCTGGGATCGGGCGCCTTCGGGGTCGAGACGGCATCGCAGCGGTACTTCGGCAAGTCGGTGCGCGACCTCACGCTTGCCGAGGCGGCGACCCTCGCGGCCATTCCCAAGGCACCGACGCGCTACAACCCGCGCCGGTATCCCGATCGCGCGGTGATGCGCCGCAACACGATCATCGAGTTGATGCGGCGCCAGGGCGCGATCGGCGACGAGGAAGCCTCGCTCGCGAAGGCGTATCCGCTGCAGCTCGCGCAGCGCACCGAGTCTGGCGACATCGCCCCATACTTCGTGGAGTTTGTGCGCCAGCAGCTCGAGAAGAAGTTCGGCGCGCGGCTGTACGACGAGGGGCT
>JAEUJK010000323.1 GCA_016794735.1 Gemmatimonadota bacterium
GACCTGCGCCGCCGCGGTGGCCGAGGCGCGTGGGCTCGTCGCGGCGTCCAGCCGGATCCTCGGCGCGCTCGATGACGTGCCCGGCGGGGTGACCCCGAAGGTGGTGAAGGGTCCGAGCGCGGCACCGCGTGCGCGTCGCAGTTGGTGGCGGCCGCAGTACGCCGCGGCCGCGGCCGTGTTGATCGTGTTCGCCAGCACGATGGTGGTGTACTCGCGCTCGACGCCCAGCTCAACGTTCGCGGATTCTGAGTTGCAGCCGACCGCCGCCGAGGCACCCGCGGTGGCCATGGCGCCACCACCGGAGCGCAGCGACGTCGCCACACCGGCGCCAGCACCGCTCCGTGAGCGTGTGGCCGCGCCGGGCGCGGCCGCCGCGCGTGCAGCGGCTGAGCCACCCGGGGAGGAGGCGAAGGTGGCGAGCGCTGCCGCGGTCGAGGATCGGCGTGCCACCGAGGCCGATCGGTCGCCGAAGCGGAGCGTCGCGGACGCCGTGGTGTCCAATGAACGCGAGCGGCTCGTGGGCGAGCAGCGCGTGCAATTGGCAGCGCCGGCGCCCGCGGCCGCCCCGCCGGCTGCACCGTCCGCTGAGAAGGCGGCGGCCCGCAACGAAGTCGCGGCCACGAGCGCGGTCGCGGGTGGCCGGGCGTTGTCCCGTGACGCGGCCGCGGCGGCGACCGCTCCGCCGCCGTGTTACGACCTGCAGCGGAGTGCCGCGGCGGTGGCCGCCGGCGTTCCCGCATTTGTCCAACTCATGGAGATGCCGGGCCCCACGGTGGGTGGCCGGGTGATGCGCGCCGTGGTGTCCCCGGCGGGGGCCGGGTGGTTCTGGTATCGCGTGATGGACGGCGGGTTGTTCCTGGTCCGTGTGGTGGACGGCGCGGTGGCGTACGAGGTGCGTTTCACCGGGATCGGTGCCTCGGATGTCGTCGGGACGGAACGCGCCTGTGTGACGCGCTGAGCGCTCGCAAGGGTGAAGTCCCCCTTGGTGGTGGAGGGCGAGCCGCGTATACCTTTGGAGTGACAAGATCCCGCGTGTGGGCGCTGTGGAGCGCCGTGCTCCTTGGCAGTACGGCGTGTTACCGCATCGGGCCGGGGTTCGATCCGGCCCAGCACCTCATCTATGTCGATGGGGACGGCGGGATGCGCCGCGCGCTGGATACCGCCGAGGCGCGTGGCACCTGGCGCGTGACCGGCGAAGTCCTGGAAGACAGCAGTGCGCGACAGGTCGTGCACACGCTCATGGAGAACCTCCGGGCGAGCGCGCGTGACACGATCACGGTCTACTTCCACGGTGGGCTCGTCACGAACCACTCGGCGCGCGTGGACGCGGCGGCGCTTGGCGCCCAGCTCGAGCGGGAAGGGCACTTTCCCCTGTTCGTCGGGTGGGAGTCCGGGTGGCTGCCGACCTTTGGTGACCACATCACGAGCGTCCGCCAGGGCCAGGTCTGGTCGCCGCTGGCCGGATGGCTCTCGGCGCCGCTGATCATCGCCGCCGATCTGGGACGGGCGGTGACCCGTGCCCCGTTAGGCATGCTGCAGCAGGCTGCGGATTACTGTGCCACCTGGCGCGGCGCGTTGTCGGACAGTGTGCGTCGCGCGCGCGG
>JAEUJK010000331.1 GCA_016794735.1 Gemmatimonadota bacterium
GGGTTGACGCGTGGGTCGTCGTCGCCCAGTCCCAGTTCGCGCAGGCATCCGAGCGATTGCGCAGCGAACGCCTCATTGAGCTCGATGACCGAGAGGTCATCGAGCGAGAGCCCCGCGCGCTTCAGCACGGCGCGCGTCGCCGGGACCGGCCCCAATCCCATGACACGCGGGGCCACCCCGGCCGCCGCCGTGGCGACGATGCGCGCGATCGGCGTCAGGCCGTGCGCCGTGGCTCCCGCCTCCGACGCGACGAGGATCGCGCAGGCCCCGTCGTTGATCCCGGACGCGTTGCCTGCGGTCACCGAGCCCTTGCCGTCGGCACGAAACGCCGGCTTGAGCTTCGCGAGCCCCTCGCGCGTCGACTCCGGGCGGATGAACTCATCGGCCGCGTACTCCACCGTCGTGCCTCGCTTGGGGCCCGGCACGGGCACCGGGATGATCTCCAGCGCGTGGCGACCCGCATCCCGGGCGGCGACCGCCTTCTGCTGCGAGCGGAGGGCGAACGCGTCCTGGTCGTCGCGCGAGATCCCGAGGAGGTCCGCGACATTCTCGGCCGTCTGCCCCATCGAGTCGATCCCGTACGCCTGCTGCATGCGCGGGTTGACGAACCGCCAGCCTAACGACGTGTCGAAGATCTGGGCGTCGCGTCCCCACGCGGTGCCGGACTTGGACATCGCGTACGGCGCGCGCGTCATGCTCTCCACGCCACCCGCGAGGTAGACGTCACCCTCGTGCGAGCGAATCCCGCGCGCGGCGCTGGCCACCGCACTCAGCCCCGACGCGCACAGGCGATTCACCGTCTCACCCGGCACCGACTCCGGGATGCCGGCCAGCAGCAGCGCCATGCGGGCCACATTGCGATTATCCTCGCCGGCCTGGTTCGCGCACCCCATCACGACATCCGCGATCGCGGCACGATCCAGCGACGCATGCCGTGCGAGCAAGCCCTGCATCACGTGCGCCCCGAGGTCGTCGGGCCGCACGCTGGCGAGGGTCCCTCCGTGCGCGCCGATCCCGGTGCGCACTCCATCAATGACAAACGCGTCCGTCATGCTTCCTCGGGAAAGTGGGGCTTGCTGGTGCGATACGCGGTCCCGCGAAACGACGCGACGAGCGCGCCGGCCTGGTTCCGCACCACCACGCGATAGTAGCCGAGCCGGTTGGAGGCCGCTTCCTCCTCCGCGATGGCGGTGAGGACATCCCCCGGGTGGATCGCGGCCGGATACGTGATGGAGTTGTCGACGGCCACGGTCACGCGGCCATGGGTGTTGCAGGCGAAGGCAAACGCGGAATCGGCAAACGAGAAGACGATCCCGCCGTGTGACACGCCGAACCCGTTCACCATCTCGGGGCGCACGGTCATCCGGCACGTACAGCGGGCGGGGGCGATCTCGAGCACCTCGAGACCAAGCCATGCGCTCAGGGCATCGCCCTCGAGCATGCGGGCCACGACGCGCTCGGCGAGCGCCTGGGGCGTGAGGGGGGAGGTCATGTCGGGAGGGGAATGCCGTCGCGCACACATCGCCGCAGCAGTGGGCTCGGCCGGTAACGACCATCGGGTGATTCGCGCTGGCACGCCTCGAGGATCTCGAGCAGGCGGGCCGGGCCAACCTCGTTGCCCCAGCTGAGCAGGCCACGCGGATAGTTGACGCCGCGGGTCATCGCCAGCTCGACATCGGAGGCAGATGCAATGCGCAGGTGGACCGCATCGGCCGCCTCGTTGACCAGCATCGCGAGGATGCGCAGGAAGATGCGCTCCCCGGTCGCGCGATCGGCGGTTGGTGCCTCACGCGGGGACGCGTCACCGTATTCATAGAACCCGCGGCCGGTCTTCCGGCCCAGCAAGCCGGCCTCCAGCAATCGCTTCTGGGTCAACGACGGCTTGTAGCGCGGGTCGAAGTACATCGCGGTCCACACGCTCTCGGTCACGAGGTAATTGACGTCGTGCCCGATGAAGTCCATCAACTCGAACGGCCCCATGCGGAATCCGCCCACGTCTCGCATGGCCCAGTCGATGGTGGCCATGTCGGCCTCGCCATCATCAAACAGCCGCAGCGCCTCGGAGTAGAACGGGCGCGCGATGCGGTTGACGATGAATCCCGGGGTGTCGGCGGCCGCGACGGTCGTCTTTCCCCATCCATCGACGAGCGCGCGGGCTTCGGCGACCACATCCGGCGCGGTGCGAAGGCCGGGGACGATCTCCACCAGCGGCATCACGGTCGCCGGGTTGAAGAAGTGCACGCCGAGCACCCGTTCCGGACGGTCGCACACCCCGGCAATGGATGCGATCGAAAGCGACGATGTGTTGGAGGCGAGAATCGTCCCCTCACCCACCACGTCCTCGAGGGCACGGAACGACTGCTGCTTCACGTCGAGTCGTTCGACGATCGCTTCGATGACGACGTGACAGTCGGCGAAGAGGTCCATCCCACGACTCGTGTCCGCGAGGGTGAGGACCGCCATCGCAGACGCCGCCTGGTCATCGGTCATCCGTTGCTTCTCCACCTCGCGCTGGAACGCCTTCTCGATGGCGCCGCGTCCCCGGGCAATGGCCACGTCGTTGGTGTCGCCCATGACCACCTTGTGCCCATGCCGCAACGCAACCTGCGCGATGCCGGAGCCCATCGCCCCGGCACCGACGATGCCGATCTTGCGTGCATCCATCGTCATTGTCCCGTGAAGACGGGAGGCCGCTTCTCCAGGAACGCGCGCACCCCTTCCGTGAAGTCCGCCGAGCGACCCGCCTCTCCCTGCAGGCGTTCCTCGAGGGCGAGTTGTGCCGCGAGGTCGTTCGTGCTCGATGCATTCAGCAGCTGCTTGGTCAGCGCGAAGGCGCGCGTCGGCTGGCTCGCGAGCATCGTGGCCATCGCCATCGCGCGATCCGCAAGCTCGGCCCCATCGCACACCTCCCAGATCATCCCCCATTCCTTCGCGGTGGCGGCTGGCACCTTGTCGCCGAGGAGCATGAGCGCGGACGCGCGCGCGTGGCCAATGAGGCGCGGCAACGTCCACGTGCCACCGGAATCCGGCACGAGCCCGATCTTCACGAACGACTGGATGAAGCTGGCGTTGGCGGCGGCGATGACGATGTCGCAGGCAAACGCGATGTTGGCACCGGCACCGGCCGCCACGCCATTCACGGCGCAGATCACCGGCTTGGGCAACTCGCGGAGCCGCGTCACGACCGGGTTGTACTGGTCACGGATGAACGCCGTGAGGTCCACCGGCGGCGCCCCGGGCGACATGTCGACGGAGGCCAGGTCCTGGCCGGCGCAGAAGCCGCGCCCCGCCCCGGTGAGGATGACCGCGCGCACGGTGGGATCCGCGGCAGCCGCGTCCAGCGCCTGCTGGAGCTCGCGCGCCATCGCGAGGTTGAAGGCATTCAGCACGTCGGGTCGATGGAGTGTGAGACGCAACACGCCATCGAATCGTTCGGTCAGGACCAGGGACATGGACGAAGGGGGACGACGGCGCCTAACGCGCCGGTGGGATGATGTCGATCCGTGCGATGGCATCGGCCTCGAGGATGCCCTCGGCGACGGCACGGCCGCGGACGATCTCCCCGAACACGGTGTAGTCGTGGTCGAGCCGGAAATTGTCCGTGAGGTTGATGAAGAACTGCGCGTCGCCGGTGTCACGGCCGCGTGTCGAGATGCCGAACGTGCCGCGCGTGTGCGACCGCACGTCCAGCTCGTCACGCATGAACGGGCCGTCGCCGACGTACTCGTTGGCGGCGGGGCTTCCGCCCTGCACCACGAAGCCGGGCTCCACGCGATGCAGCGTCAGCCCGTTGTAGTAGCCAGCGCGGGCCAGGCGGACGAAGCGCGCCACCGTATACGGGGACTCGGCGGGAAAAAGCCGGACCTCGAAGGTGCCGCCTCCGGTGGCCGGGCTCATGGTGATACGTGCGCGCCAGTCGCCGGCCATGAGAGCACCGAGCTCCTCTCGCGCACCAAGGTGCCGCCTGGTGATCGACGGGGTGTTGCCCGTCCACGCCGCCAGCATGGTCCGCGTGCGCAGGGCCACCGCGGTATCGCGATCGGCGAGGAGCCGCTCGAGACGGGACGCGATCTCCCGGCTCCCGAGTTCCTGCAACCGCTCCAGGACCGCCACGCGCGCATCACGGTTGTTGTCCCGATCCTCGGCCGTCAGGCGGTCGAGCGTGCGCACGAGTGCCTCGACAACCGTGGCTCCACCCGACGAGCCCTTCAGGGCGGCCGCAGCCTCCGCGACCACGTGATATTCCGGGGCGTCGAGGGCGGCGAGGAACAGGTCATCCGCCGCGTGGCCAGCGATCGTCGCGAGGGCGCCTAACGCCAACTCGCGCGGGTTGCCGTGCCCTGGCCCGGCGAGGCTGCGCAGCACCGCGGTGTCGCGCAGCACCTGCGCCGCCCGCGCGATGTAGGCGCGGACCCCCCAGAACGTGAGGTCGCGTGCATCACGGCGCACCACGGGCGCCGCGCGTTCGGCATCGGTCCGCGCCAGGGCCACCAGGGCGTGCGCGTGGACGTGCCAACCCGGGCGCCCCGCCGCCCGCGTCGGGCTGTCGGAGCGATGGGCGTCGATGAGGCTCAGGAGGGTGTCGGCAACGCGCTGCCGATCACGGCAATTGGAGGTCATGCCGTCGATCGCGGCCAACATCACGTGCGGGTCGGCGTCGCCAACAGCGCTGATCAATGCGGCGCACCCCTCGGTCTGGGCCAGCGAGCGCCACGCGCGCACCGCTTCGTGCCGCACGATGGGCGCCGGGTCGCGCATGAGGGTCGTGAGCCGCGCCGGCTTCTCGGGATCACTCCGCGTGGCGAGGGCCACGGCGGCCAGCCGTCGCACCTGTTCATCGGCGTCGCGCGCCGCGGCCGACACGTCGTCGGCCGAAAGTGCACCGGACGCCGAGAGGGTGAGCATGGCAAGTCGCCGAACGCGCGCTTGTGCCTCACCGGGCGCGCGTCGCGTGAGGGCCCCACGGGCCAGGCGCACGGCGTCGTCGGGAAGGTTGCCCAGCGTGCGGCGGGCACGGGCCACCGCATACAACCCATGCAGCACCCCCTCGAGCTGTGCAGGAGCGGCGCCGTTCATTTCGACCATCGCGGCGACCGCCTGGCGGGCGGTGAGGGAGTCGCCATGTGGCAGCCTGCCTAACGTGCGCGCCGCTACCCCCATGACCTGCGGCAGGCCGCGCGAGGCGCGGGCCGCGGCAATGAGGGAGTCGCGCGCGGTGGTGACCAGGTCACTGCCGGGACGCACGGCGCCCCGAAGCGCCTGGCCGATCGCGTTGATGGCCTGCACGCGGACGACCGGCACATCACGCAGTCGGGCGTAGATCGCCGGGAGTTCCTCGGGTAGCTGGAGCCGGCCGAACGCTCGAACGGCGGCGGCGCGGACCGCCGGCTCCCGATGCGACAGGAACGCACGCAGGGAATCCAGCGCGGCGCCGGTCGGGCGCGCGTCCTCGAGGTGGGCGAGCTGGATGACGGCGGCGCGCGACGCCTGGGCGTGCGCAACCCCGGCACTGGCAGCCAGGGCAAGGGCGGCAAGGCCGCGCGCGAGGCGAATGGCGGCCCGGGGGGCCCCCCCCGATTCAAAAGTACGTGCCGCGCTCCTCCCATCCATCATCATTCTATCTCCATATGTAACATCACATTGCAACGGCCGGTCGATGTAGATTTCCCCCTCCTCAGCCGCACCGGCCCCGAAACTTACCGCCGGACAGGCAAGTCCATGAGGCTGAGCCCCCTCCCCGCCCAATCCGCTTCGTCCTGCCCGTAATGCCGACGTCGACCCCCAAGCGCTCCCCCAACCGTAGCGCTTCTGCCTCCACCCCCCATCCGGGGTTCGACTGGCGGCGCATCGCCTACCACACCCTCTGCTCGCGCGCCCTCGACGACGTCGAGGAGACCACCAACCGCAACCGCGCGAACGTCCCCAAGGACCACGTCGTCCTCTACCAGTTCTCCGCGCGCGGCCACGACATGGCGCAGGTGATCCTGGGGTCCCTCCTCAGTCACCCGCACGACGGCGTCGGGGCCTACTACCGCTCGCGCCCCGCCCTCCTCGCCCTCGGCCTCACGCTCGACGATGCCCTCGGCAGCCCCCTCGGGCGCGCCGGCGGCTTCTCCGACGGCCGCGACATCGGCGTCGTCTGCAACCTCCCTGGCCAGGGCACACCAACCGTGCTCCCCATGTCCGGTGACGTGGGCTCGCAGTACACCCCGGTGGTGGGTTGGGCGCAAGCCGCCACCTATCACCGCGACGTCCTCGGCAGCGACGCCCACCGCGGGGCCATCGGTGTCGCGTTAGGCGGCGACGGCTCGGTCGCGACCAATGGCTTCTGGTCGGCCCTCACCATGGCGACCACCCTCAAGCTGCCGGTCCTGTTCTACATCGAGGACAACGATCTCGGGATCTCCGTGCGCGGCGCCATGCAGACCCCCGGCGCCAACATCACCAGGAACCTAGCCTCGTTCGGCAACCTGTTCCTGCGCGATGGCGACGGCTGCGATCCGCACGCCGCCGCGACCCTCCTCGCCGAAGGGGTCGCCCACGTGCGGTCCGGTGCCGGGCCCGCGCTCGTGCGCCTCACCGTGCCGCGCCTGTCGAGCCACTCGGGCCCCGACAACCAGAAGGGCTATCGCACCGAGGCCGAAATCGCGGCCGATGCCGCGCGTGACCCGCTGCCGCGACTCAAGCAGTACCTGGTCCCAGCGCTGCTCAGCCCCGCCCAGTGGAGTGAACTCGAGGCCGAGGTCGCGCGAGACGTGGACGCGGCACTGCAACGCGCCCGCGGACGCGCCATGCCCGATCCCACGCGGGTCAAGCGCTGGGTGTACGACGAAGCGTCGCGTCCCGGCGACCCGACCGCGCAAGGCGGCGTCCCCGATGCCGAACTCGCGGCCCTTCCCACCAGCACCGA
>JAEUJK010000371.1 GCA_016794735.1 Gemmatimonadota bacterium
GGCCGTGCGCAATTCCTGCGCACGCAGCAACCGGAGTTCCGCCACCTCGGGGAACCGTTCCACCCCGCGTGCCACCGCCACGCGACCGTCGGTCCGCACCAGGTCGGCGTACAGGAGGTACAACCTCGAGTCCTTCGGGAAGCGTGCTGCGCCGTCGGCGGCCACGGCCATGGCCCGAAGCGTGTCTCCAAAGGCGCGCTGCGCCAGCGCGTATCGCCATACGAAGGCGCTGTCGTTCCGTGACGTGGGGTCTTCCACGTAGAGGCGCGTGCCCACGCGCACCGCCCCTTCCCACGCGCTCGTCGCCGCCAGTGCCTGCCACTGCAGTCGCAGGATCTCCGTGTCGTCAGGCGCCAGCTCGACCAGCCGCGCCGTGAGCGACACGGCATGCGTGGCGTTGCCGCCCTGCAGGAGCGCCGTCGCGATGCGTCGGCCGAGGACCACGTCCATCGTATCCGTGGCGACGAGGCGGAGCCACATGGCGGCAGCCTCCGCGCGTTGCCCGAGGGCATCGTGAGCCCTCGCGGCGCCATCCATGCCCCACCACGAATCCGGGTGCCGCTTGAGCACCTCCCGCGCCTGCGCGAGCAGTTCGTTCGCCGGCGCCCCGTTGGCGAGCATGGCACTGACGAGGCAGGTGCGCACCATCACCCCATCCGGCACCGCCGCGATCCCCGCGCGTGCTTCCTGCACCGCCCGCGCATGTTCCCCCTCGCGAAGCGCATTCTCGCAGCGACGCAACGGGTTCATCTGCCGCCGTGACGCGAGGACCTGCGAGGCCAGCAGCGCCCCGGCGGAATCGGCGTTAGGCGCCTCGACCGGCACCAGCGGCTGGATCAGCTTGCGATCGCGCGTCAGCGAGATGCGTCCCGACGCCTGCACCTTCGTCGGGCTCAGCCGGACCGCCTCCCCTTCCACGATTTCGTCCGCCCGCACTTCGCGGGCCAGCGTGTAGATGTGGAAGGTGTCGGTCGTCGCCTTCTCGATGCCGGCCCGCGTGAGGATCAACCCCACGCGGCCCTCGTCCACCATCGTCGCCTCGTTCTTGCGCAGCCCGCGCCCCACCCGGGACCGGACCGCGTCGCCGACGGCATCGGCAAGTCGTCGGTCCTTCCCCTGGAACATCGGCACGAGGATCACCTGCCGCGTGAACGTCTCCTGCGCCCGGACAATGCCGGGCGCGAGCAGGACGAACCCCATGAGGAGAGCCGACAACCGCATGCTCCATCGTATCATGTGGTCCGGGGGTTGCCTAGCCGGTCCGTCGTCCTGCCTTGCCCCCCGCCCGCGCGCAGGGAGATTGCCGGTGCCGCCCCCCCCGCGAAACATGCGCCTGCCCCGCTTGGTCCCATTGGTCGTCCTGTCCCTCGTCGCCGCCCCGATCCAGGGGCAGGCGCGTTCGTGGTGCGCGCAGCCGCCGCGCGCCGGATACGAGTCCCTCACGCGCGTGAAGGTCCGAGATCCCTGGTTCCACGTCTACCGGGTGGATCCGGGCGTGTTCGCGCTGTACGAGCCGTACAACTTCCAGGAGGTGATCTCCTGGCTGGTGGTCGGCGCGGATCGCGCGTTGCTGTTCGACACTGGGATGGGGATGAGCCGTATCTCGGGGGTCGTGCGCGAGCTGACGCGCCTCCCGGTCACGGTGGTGAATTCGCACACGCATTACGATCACGTGGGAGGCAACGCGGAGTTTGGGGATATTCGCGGGATGGCAAACTGGTACACCCGGGAAAGCGCCGGCGGGATCCCGCACAGCGACGTCGCGCAGGAGGTCGGACCGGATGCCTTCTGTGCGGCACGCCTCCGCGCCCCGCTCGACACCGCGCGGTATGCGATTCGCCCCTTCCGCGTGACCTCGACGATTGTCGATGGAACGGTGATCCCACTCGGCGGACGGCAACTCGAGGTCCTGCACGTACCCGGCCACACCCCCGATGCCGTGGCGTTGCTCGATCGGGCCAACGGTTTGCTCTTCACCGGCGACACGTTCTACCCCGGACCGATCTGGCTCTTCTTCCCCGGCACCGATCACGCCGCGTACGCACGCAGCGCGGCCCGGCTCGCCGCGCTCGTCCCTTCCCTCCGCAAGGTGCTCCCCGCGCACAACTTCCCGGTCGTGGAGCCAGCGGTGCTCGCCCGCCTGCCTGAGGCATATGCGCGCGCGCGTGAGGGCCGCGTGACCGGCGCGAACAAGGACAACGGACTCATCGAGTACCCCGCCGACGGCTTCTCCTTCCTGATGCGTCGACCGGAGCCGCCGCTCCGCGTGTTGTTCATCGGGAACAGCTACACCTACTTCAACAACCTGCCCGACATCGTTGCCGACTTCGCGCGGCTGGCGAACACGTCGCGCGAGATCCGCGTGGAGAGTGTCGTGCGCGGCGGCGCCACGTTGAGTGACCATTGGAACGGATCAGCCCTCGCCCGTCTCCGGGCGACGCCGTGGGACTACGTGGTGTTGCAGGAGCAGAGCATGCTCGGGGTCGCGCTGCAGGACGGCCGGCCGACGATCAACAATCCCGAGTTCTTCCACCGATACGCCCGGGTGTTCGTGGACGAGATCAAGCGGGTGGGCGCGGTCCCGGTGTTCTACCTCACCTGGAGCCGACGCGCGACCCCCGAACTGCAGGGCCGCCTGACGAGTGCCTACCAGGCGATTGCCACCGAGACCGGGGCCCGACTGGCCCCGGTGGGACCGGCCTGGCAGGAAGTGCGGCGCCAACGCCCCGACCTGGAGTTGTACGACCCCGATGGCACCCACCCTTCGCCGACCGGATCCTACCTCGCAGCGGCAACCATCTGGTCGACGATATCCGGGACGCCGCCAACGGGGCTGGCGCGTCGCGTGCGCGGGCGCCTGGTCGTGGACACGGCCACCGGGTCACGCTTCAGCGACACCACCGCATTCCTCGTCCAGCTGAAGGAGGAAGACGCGGCCTTCATCCAACGCACGATTGCCACCGTGGCCAGCGCACCACTCCCGCGACCGGAAGCTTCCAGCACACCAGCCCCTGCCGCCGCACCCTTGCCCGCACGTGAGCAGCTGCTCGGAACGTGGCGTGGGTGGATGACCCTGTACGACGATTCGGTCGAGGTCACCTTGCAGCTCTCGAACAGTGATGGACGTTGGAGCGGCAGTTGGACCGTGCGTGGACGGGAATGGTCCTCGACCCTGCCCCTCACCACGCCGCGCGCCGACAGCAACGCCCTCCAGTTTCTCGTGGCGGACCCGAGGTTTCTCGCCCCCACCGAACAACACCGGGCACACTGGGTGAACGGCGAGTTGCACGGCACGGTCACCGCGGGCGCCAGCGACGACCCCCCGTTCCTGCGTGGCTCCTGGCGGCTCCGTCGCGTCACCCCCTGACCCTCCCGCGTCATGCTGCAACTCCGTTCCGCCATCGGCCTCGGCCTGTTGATCGCAGTCTGCTGGATCCTCAGTCGCCAGCGATCGGCCATCCAGTGGCGCCTCGTCGCCTGGGGTATCGTGCTCCAGCTGCTCTTTGGCGTGATCGTGCTGCTCACTCCCGTGGGGACGGCGGTGTTCGGTGGCGTCAACGACGTGCTCCTGCAGGTCATGAAGTTCTCGGAGGCCGGCGGAGCCTTCCTGTTCGGTGACCTGATCTTCAACAACGTGCCGGTTGGCACCGGTGCCGCAGGGGCCAACAGTCCGTTGCAGGAGGTGGGCCCGCAGGTGGCGCGCACCGGGGCGTACTTTGCCTTCCACGTGCTGCCGACGATCGTGTTCTTCTCGTCGCTGATGGCCGTGTTGTACTACCTCAAGGTGATGCAGCGCGTCGTGCACGGGGTCGCGTGGGTCATGCAGCGCACCATGCGCACCTCGGGGGCGGAAACGGTGGCCACGGCGGGCACGATCTTCGTGGGCCTCATGGAGACCCCGCTCCTCGTGCGTCCCTACCTCGAGAAGATGACCCGCTCCGAGGTGTTCGCGCTCATGACCGCGGCCCTCGCGACGGTGAGTGGTGGCGTGATGGTCGCGTACGTGGGGATGCTCTCGCCCTGGTTCCCGGACATCGGCGGGCACCTCGTCTCCGCCTCCGTGATGTCCGCACCAGCGGCGCTGGTCGTCGCGAAGATCATGCTGCCAGAGACGGAGAAGGCCGAGACCGCCACGACGCTGGCCACGGATTCGGACCTGTCGCACGACGTGAATCTCGTCGACGCCGCCGGCCGCGGGGCGTCCGAAGGCGCCATGCTCGCCCTCAAGGTGGGCGCGATGCTCGTCGCCTTCCTCGGGCTGCTCGCCATGGCCAACGCCGGCATTGGATGGTTGGGGAACCTGGCCGGGGTCGCCGACCTCACCCTCCAACGGATCCTCGGCTACCTCCTCGCACCGGTCGCCTGGGCGTTGGGGATCCCATGGCAGGACGCGCAGGCCGCGGGCCAGCTCATCGGGGTCAAGACGATCCTCAACGAGTTTGTCGCCTTCCGCCAGCTCGCCGACAACCTCGCGGGCCCGTCGGCCATGGGCGAGCGCTCCGCCATCCTGACCAGTTACGCCCTCGCCGGCTTCGCCAACTTCGGCTCCATCGCGATGCAGATCGCCGGCATGGGGGAGTTGGTCCCCGCCAAGCGCACGATGCTCGCCGAGCTAGCCATCCGGGCGCTCATCGGCGGGACCATCGCGGCGATGATGACCGCGGCGGTCGCTGGCATCCTCGTGCGCTGACGTGGCGACCCTGCTCGTCGCCGGCACGCTGACGCTCGACACCACGCACCGCGCGGGACGCGTGCACCACCGCGTGCCCGGCGGCTCGGCGCTGTATGCCGCGCTCGCGGCGCGGCT
>JAEUJK010000452.1 GCA_016794735.1 Gemmatimonadota bacterium
TCCACGGTGGGTCGGGTCACGGTGGACGTGACCACGTCCAACAACATCCTGTTCCTCGGGTTCGGGCCGCAGCTCACGGTGCCGTCCGGGCCGGTGCGCCCGTACGTGAGCGGTGGCGCCGGCTTCTCCTACCTGTTCACCGAGTCGTCGGTCGAGGGATCCGACAACGACAACCAGTCGTTTGCGGACACCAAGAACTTCGATGACTTCGTGTTCGCGACAACCGGCGCGGCGGGGGTGTACATCCCGCTGGGTCGCTTGCGTGAGGCCGCGCTGGACATCGGCGTGCGCTACCACAACGGGGGACGCGGGCAGTACCTGCGCGAGGGGTCCATCGTGGATCGCCCGGGCTCGACCCCGGACATCTTCCCGATCGAGAGCCAGACGCAACTCCTCAGCTGGCGCATCGGGTTTGTCGCCGGCCTCGGGAGCAAGCGTTAGGTGCGCGCGCATTGGGGGCTGCGTCGGCTGGTGCCCGTGGCCCTCATGGCGGTCGGCACGCTTGGGCTCGTGCGCCTGGACCCCTCGGCGGGGCAACCACGCGCGGCCCGGTGGTACAAGGGGAACACGCACACCCACACGCTCAACAGCGACGGTGACTCGCATCCTGATGACGTGGTGAAGTGGTACCGGGCGCACGGCTACCAGTTCGTGGCGCTCACCGATCACAACGTCCTCACCACCGTGGATGGCCTGAACGCGGTGCACGGGCTGGACAACGAGTTCCTCGTGGTCCGCGGGGAGGAAGTCACGGACCGGTTTGGCGACCGCCCGCTGCACATCAACGCACTGGAGCCCACCCGACTGGTGCCGCCGCAGGGCGGGGCGAGTGCCGTCGAGGCGGTGCAGCGCGACGTGGATGCCATTCGCGCCGCGAACGGGGTGCCGAGCATCAACCATCCCAACTTCGGCTGGGCCCTGTCGGCCGACGAACTCGCACAGGTGAGGAACAACCGCCTGTTCGAGATCTTCAACGGCCACCCGATGGTGAACAACGTGGGCGGAGGTGGCAAGCCGTCGTTGGAGGAGATGTGGGATGCGATCCTCTCGCGCGGCATCCTGCTGTATGGACTCGCCGTCGATGACGCCCATCACTTCAAGCGCCACGACGACCGGACCGCCTCGCGACCCGGAAAGGGATGGATCTACGTGCGGGCCGACACGCTGTCGTCGCGCGCGCTCCTCGCCGCCATGGAACGCGGTGAGTTCTACTCGTCGACGGGGGTGGAACTGTCCGAGGTCGTGGCGACCACGACGGAAGTGACGGTTGCGGTGAAGGCCACCACGTTCAGCAAGTACCGCATCCAGTTCATCGGACGTGGCGGGCGGGTGTTGCAGGAAACCGCGGAACCGCGCGCGACCTATCGGGTGCGTGGTGACGAGGGGTATGTCCGCGCCCGGGTGCTGGAGTCCAATGGCGACATGGCCTGGACCCAGCCGGTGATGCTGCGGTAGGCACGGCGGGGAATTTCCGCCGCGTGCTTGCTCGCCCCCGCGGCGAGACGTAGCCTTGGCGCGTGAAAGCCCCCACGTCCAACACATCCAGCGCCGAAGGGATCCGCGCGGTTTCCGCGCTCCTCATCGGATTCACCATCGGCGCCGTCCTCAACGCGGTCCGGCCGTCACTCGCGAACGCCCTCCTGGGGATCACCGACCCGGTGGGAACGTTGTGGGTGAACTCGATCCGCATGACCGTGGTGCCACTGGTCACCACGTTGCTCATCACCGGGGTGACACAAAGCCGCGCCGGCGGTGAAGTCGGACGGCTGGGTGGGCGGGTGTTGCTCGTGATGAGTGCGATGCTCGTGGCCATCGCGAGCCTGACGGCCCTGCTCGCACCACCGATCTATCGCAGCTTCTCGGTGGACCCGGCGGCGGCGCAGCGCCTGCGGGAGTCAGTGGCCGGCGGTGTCGCGAGCGCGCCCGAGATACCGTCGTTCGTTTCATGGGTCACGAGCCTGGTGCCCGTGAACCCGGTGAAGGCGGCGGTCGACGGCGCGATGTTGCCGCTGATCGTCTTCACCATCGCCTTTGCCATGGCGATCCGCCTCCTGGGCGATCACGAGCGCGAGACGGTGTCGGGCTTCTTTCGCGGCGTGTCGGACGCGATGATGGTGATGGTGCGCTGGGTGCTGGCGCTCGCCCCGTTAGGCATCGGTGCGCTGGCCATCTCGCTTGGTGTGCGATTGGGAGTCGGTGCCGCGGGCGCCGTGGGCTTCTACTTCGCGAGCCTCCTTGGGCTGCTCGTCGTCGCGATCCTCGTGATGTACGTGATCGCGTTCCTCTTCACGGGAGTGCCGATCGGGCTCTTTGCGCGCGCCATCCTCCCGGCGCAGGCCATCGCCGCGGGCACGCGCAGTACCCTCGCGGCGATCCCGGTGATGATCGAGGCGGCCACGCAGAAGCTTGGCGTCTCGCCGGCCGGTGCCGGGTTCGTCATCCCGTTCTGCGTGTCCACCTTCCGCCTCAACCTCACGGTCTCGTGGATCGTGGGCGGGTTGTTCCTCGCGAAGCTCTACGGGATCGATTTCCCCATCTCGTCCGTGATCACGCTCGGCGTCGCTGCGGCCGCGCTGAGTTTCTCCGTTCCCGGGATCCCGAGCGGGAGCCTCTTCATCATCACGCCGATCCTGGTCCAGGTCGGGCTCCCCGCCGAGGGGGTTGGCGTGCTCATCGCGCTCGACGCGTTGCCCGACGTGCTCAAGACCTCGTTGAACGCGACCGCGCAGATGACGGCGATGACGATCGCGACGCGTCCGGAGCGCGTCAGCGGCGTTTCAGTGCCGACAGGATGAACGCACTGTCCGGGGCCACCATCACCACGGTGTGCCACCGGCGTTCGGGATCGATGCTCGCGTAGTGCGGCGCTTCCCAGGCGTCGCGCACCCCCGGCAGGCTGCGAAACCGGGAGACCACCAGCGGGACGGCGGTCGAGTCGGGGACGACGATCGAGACGTGCAGCCCTTCGTGCTTGGGGCCGGTCCCGGCGATGGAGATGGGATCACGCACCGCGCCGCGCACGGCACGATCCAGCCATCCCTCGATCGGGGTGAGTCCTGGCCCCATCTCGAGCGCACGCTCCTCGGCGGCGAGTCGGTCGTCGGCGGGAGTGGGCTGGGGCTGCGCGGCGACCGGGGCGCTGGAGTCCGGGAGGAAGGACCAGTGCACATCGCGGCGCAGCGACCAGGGAATCGGGAAGCCCTTGCACCCGTCGCCACACCAAACGTCGAACTGCGTGAAGTTGATGTCCTCGAGCTTGCCGACGAGTTGTCCGTGACGATCGGAGGTGATGTAGAACTCGAAACGGTGCGTCCGGTCGTCGCGCGGTTGTGCGTTCGGTGACTCCTGGCGCGGGTACTTGATCTCGTCCATCAGGCTGGACGCGCGATCCGGATGGAACCACCCGCTGTGGCAGTCGTAGCCACGATCGCGAACGAGGGTCACCGTATCGATCGGGTGGCCTGACTTGGCGAAGATGAACTCGACGG
>JAEUJK010000460.1 GCA_016794735.1 Gemmatimonadota bacterium
AACGCCTCCGCGTCGGCGGGCACCTGGAGGCGCACGCAGTGGGCGGCGCCGGTGTCGCGCACGACGGGACGGCCATGGTCGTCGAGCGGGTTCACGAGCGGCAGGGACAAATCGCCGGGTGCAGGCAGGTCGGCGCCGTTCGCGGGCACAAACGGGCGGGTCAAGTCCCACTCCGCCACGAACCGGTCGGTGGGCACGGCCCCATGCAGCGTGCTCCCCGTATTCGACCCGTACATGTCCTCGGCGTATTCGCTGGCCCGCGCACCGAGCTTGTTGAGGTTCAGGTGCGCGTTGCGCGCCACGAGCGGGTCGAAGGTCCAGTACATGACCTCCACCCCCAGCGCGACACAGCGATCACGCTGGTACTGCTTGAGCTGCTCGCCGATGTGGTGCCCGCGGGCGTCTTCCCGGACGGCCAACATGTCCGACCAGTGCGCCAGGCGGCCGCCGCGGATTCCCGTCATGCCGAAGACGAAGCCGAGCATGCGCCCCGATGCATCGAAGGCACCCGCCGTGACCCCGCCGATCTTCTGGCTCACGCGCAGGATCGCACTGGGCACCCGCTCGGAAAACCCATCGCCCCAGGTGGCTTCCTGGAGTGCGACGCACTCCTGGTACTCCTCGAGCACGGCCAACTCGCGGATCGTGATGGAAGGGGTCGTGGCCATGGTGGTTGGCGGGCTTGCGTCGGGTCCGGAAAGCTGTAGATCAGGGCAGGACCGATTTGTATACAAATCTAACGTAACACTGTCAGGAGGGAACGACATGCGCAAGGTCGTGATCGCCGGATTCCTCGCGGCGAGTGGCGGGCTGCTTGTGGCATGCGGGGAGCGTGCGCCGGCGGCAGACCCGACGCGTCCCTACGACGTCGTCCTCCTGAACGGGCGGGTGGTGGACGGCACCGGCGCGGCGTGGTTCCTCGGCGACGTTGCCATCTCGGGCGACCGCATCGCTCGCATCACCCCGGCCGGCCTCCTCAAGGAGGCGCCCGCGACCACGCGGGTTGATGCGACCGGCAAGGTGATCGCCCCCGGGTTCATCGACATCCAGAGCCACTCCCGCGACCAGTTCCTCATGGGGGACGGCCGCGTGGTCTCGAAGATCAGCCAGGGAATCACGACCGAGATCATGGGCGAGGGATGGACCAACGCGCCCGCGAACGACAAGACCCTCGCGATGCTGTCCGCCGTTGACCCGTCCAACGCGACGGATTCCATCGCCCGCCGGTTCACCGGTGCCCACGGATTCGATGCGTGGTTGAAGGCGATGGAGTCGCACGGCGTCTCCCCCAACATCGGGTCGTTCATTGGCGCTACGACGCTGCGTGGCTTTGCGAAGGGGTCCGCCGAGGGGGCGTCGAGCCCGGCCGAGCTGGACTCGATGCGTGCGGCGACCCGTCGTGGCATGGAGGACGGCGCCTTCGGCGTGGCGAGTGCACTCATCTATCCACCGGGCCGCTTTGCGAGCACCGAGGAGCTGGTGGAGGTCGCGAAGGCGATGGCGCCCTATGGCGGCGTGTACATCTCGCACATGCGCTCCGAGGCCGACGAGTACCTCGAGGCGATCGACGAGCTGCTGCGCATCGGCCGGGAAGGCGGCGTCGCGACCGAGATCTACCACCTCAAGGCCGGCGGGGTCCGCAACTGGCCCAAGGCCATCCAGGCGGTCGCCAAGATCGACTCGGCGCGTGCGGCGGGCCAGGACGTGCAGGCGAACATGTATCCCTATGTCGCTGGTGGCACCGGCCTCGCGGCGTGCACGCCGCCGTGGGCCTCGGCCGACGACAAGCTGCTGGCGAACCTCAAGGATCCGGCCACGCGCGCGCGTATCGTCGCCGAGATGCGCCAGCTGCGCACGCCGTGGGAAAACCTGTGCCAGCTGGCCACCCCGGCCGGCGTGATGGTCGTCGGATTCGCGAAGGAGGACCTCAAGCGGTACGAAGGCAAGCGCGTCAGCGAGATCGCCGCC
>JAEUJK010000465.1 GCA_016794735.1 Gemmatimonadota bacterium
ACCACGGTGCAGATGGCGCTGGCCACGATGCTCCTGGCCGGGGCCGGGTTGTTCCTGCGGTCGTTCAGCCGCATGCAGACGGTCAACATCGGGTATGCGCCCACCGCGGTGTATGCGATCGACGTGAACCCGCCGCGTGGCCGTTACGACGATGAGGTGGCGGCACGAACGCTCTACCGGCGGCTGGTGGACGCCGCGGGAAGTGTCCCGGGGATCGAGGCGGCGGCCTTCATCAACCATGTCCCGTTAGGCGGGGCGATCTCCACGCGGGTCTCGGTGCCGGGGGTGGCCCCGGATCCGAACGGCCTGGACCAGGCGTTGTACAAGACCGCGTCCGAGGGGTACGCGTCGGCGGTGGGGTTGCGCCTCGTGCGCGGGCGCTGGTTCACGCGCGAGGAGGTCGACGCCGTCGGAACCGGGGTCGTGATCTCGGAGTCGGTGGCCAACCAGTTCTGGCCCGGTGAGAACCCGATCGGCCGCTCGCTCACGGTCTACCGTTCGTCGCAGGCCCGTGCGGGGTTCGGGTCGCCGGAACCGTCCAGCGTGTTGGGTGTGGTGGCCGACGTGCGACACTTCGGCCCGACGCAGCCGGGCTCGCGCGAGGTGTACCTGCCGTTCACGCGCGAGGCCTGGGGATGGGGATCGCTCGTCGTGCGAACGCGGCTCAACGAAGCCGATGTCCGGCGTGCGCTGGAGGGGGTGTTGCGCAACACGGAGCCCGAGCTGTCGGTGGGCGGGGTCGGGGGGCAGGGGTTCCGCGTACTCCGCACCGACCTGGAGCGCTTCTTCGCGCCGCGGCGACTCGCGGTGCTCCTGGCCGCGGGGCTCGCCGTGTTGGCCATGCTGGTGGCGATGCTCGGGCTGTACGCCCTCTCTGCGTATGCCGTCGCGATGCGCACCGGAGAGTTTGGGGTGCGGATGGCGATCGGGGCCTCACCCGAACGTGTACTGCGCGAGGTGTTCCTCGGCGGGGCGCGGCTCGTGCTGCTTGGCACGGTGCTCGGGGTCGCGGGCGCGCTGGCGCTCGGCCGCCTCGTGGCGGCGCTGCTTTACGACACGTCGTCGCGCGACCCGCTGGTGCTCGGTTCTGCGGTGGCCATGCTGGCGGTGGCGTTGTGTGCCGCGCTCGCGGTGCCGGCCCGCCGGGCGTCGCGGCTGAGTCCCACGGAGGCGTTGCGGGTCGAGTAGGCGGGTGGGGTGACAGGGACGCGCCCGCGGCGCGACATTCACGGCTCCTCGTGCCTCCGGGTGGAAGATGTCGTCGCGTCGGACGTTCGTGCGCCAGATGGGACTCGGCCTTGCCTCGTCGTCTGCGGCCGCGGCCGCATTGGCCGCGCAGCCCCGCGGTCCGCGTCGCGGGTCGGAACGGCTGCTCGTGGCCAACCCCCGACACCCCGCGCCGGCGCCGTTAGGCACCGACCGGCTCCCGCTCGCCTGGTACCAGGCCCAGTCACGTCGCCTGCGGGCCACGGCGCGCGAGCGGGGGATCGACGCCATTCTCCTGCAAAGCGACGCCAACCTCGTGTACTTCACCGGCTGTTTTCGCGGCTCAGGTGAACGCACCACGTGGGTGTTGATGCCGACGAACGAATCCGACACGGCGTACTGGTTCTCGCCGGCGATCGATCGCGACCTGATCACCTCGTGGTGGTGCACGGAGAACACCTACTACTTCTGTTATCCGCACGCCGAGGGGGCATTCCCCAATCGCGGGGAGCTGCCGTACCGGACGCCGCGCGTGGACCTGTGGGAATGGGTGCTCAAGCACCTGGCCGATCGAGGGCTCGCTGGGAAGACCATCGGTCTCGATCGCGAGCTGACCCCGTCGGCGCAGCGCACGTTTGATCGCGTCTTGCCTGGGGCACGCGCCCTCGACCTCTCCGATGCGTGCCTGCGCATGCAGGTGATCAAGACGCCGGAGGAGATCGCGCTCACGCAGCGCGCGTACCGCTACTTCGACCAGGTGCACGCCTTTGCCCGGGACTACATCCTCGAGCACGGCACCTCCACCACGGACTACCAGGTGGGGCAGGCGCTCGCGCAGTTCGGGATCAACCTGATGATGCGCGACGTCAAGCGCGACGGGAAACCGCACTCCGCCGTTGGGATGGAGGTGACGGGGAACTACGTGCGCACCGGCGTGGCCACGGCGTACCCGCATCCCAACCAGTTCTTCCATGCTCGGATCCGTCGTGGCCAGCCGGTCTACGTGAACTGCGACATCCTGCTCGGTGGGTACGGCGGCGAAGGGTACCGCAACTACATCCTGCTGCCGTCGACCCCCGCGCACGACAAGATGTGGCAGGTGGTGGCCGAGACCGTGCAGATCATGGTCGAGGAAACGAAGCCCGGGGCGGTGTGCTCAGACATCGCGCACAAGGTCCACGCCTGGCAGATCAAGCAGGGGTTGCAGGCGAACATCTACCATCGGCCGGGGCACGGCCAGGGGCAGAACTTCGTGGGCCACCAGCCCCCGTTCCTCGCGCTCGGGGATCACACCGTGATCGAGGAAGGGATGACGTTCTCGGTGGAGCCGGGACTCTACGACGAGGCGGCGGGGATCGGGATCAACCCGAGCGATCGCCTGCTGGTGCAGAAGGACGGCGCCGTGCTCATGAGCCGCATTCCGTTCTCCAGGGAGTGGAGCTACCTCCGCGTCTGACTCGGGTGGGGACAGGATGACTTCAACCGCGTTGCCACGGTACCGGTGGATCCGGGACGAGGCGCGCGTGTTGGGGTGAGACGACCACCCGAGAGGGCTTGACATGACAGCAATGTGCATGCAGAATGCAGTCAGGAGGACTTCCGTGGCCATCCTGACGATTCGCAACGTGCCTGACGACCTGTACGACCGCCTCAAGGCGAGGGCGGCCGAGCAGCGGCGCAGCCTCAATGGTGAGGTGATCGAGTGCCTGCGCATTGCCCTCGCGGCCCGCGGGCCCCGCGACACCGAGGAGTTGTTGACGCGTGCGCGCGCGCAGCGGCAGCGCCTGGAGGCGCGCAGTGGTCGCCTCACCCTGGCCGAGATGACGGAGGCACGGCGCGAGGGGCGGGCATGATTGTCGTCGACGCCAACGTGGTGGCGTCGCTCGTCATGCCTGGGGAATCGGCCGACCTCGCCGAGGCGCTGCACCGCTTCGACCCGGAGTGGGTTGCCCCAGCGCTGATCGTCTCCGAGCTCCTGAGCGTCGTGCTCAAGGGGGTGCGCACCCGCAAGTGGCGCCTGGTCGATGCGGAACGTTCGCTCGCGCTTGCCCTCGAGTTGATCGATGGGCGCCAGGTCGATCCGGATCCGGTGCGGGTGTTGCAACTGGCCGACGAGTCGCGGTGCAGTTCCTACGACTGCGAATACGTCGTGGCGGCCGAGTTGTTCGAGTGCCCGCTGGCCACCTTCGATGCGCAGCTGCTCAAGGCATTTCCCCAGCGCGCCGTCCATCCCGAGCGGCTGCTGGCGCGCTGAGCCGGGCTCCAATCGCTGGAGCCCGGCGCTTGTTCATCAGCGCTGCTTGGAAACCATCAGCTTCTTGACCCAGCCCTCGGCGGAGGAGCCCTGGACCTTGAGGAAGCCGTCCTTCTCCTCGCCCATGTAGATCACCTCTTCGCCCTTCTTGACGGTGCCGTTGACCTTGCCGGCATCCGACGGGGTCGCGAGGATCTTCACGTTGTCGATCTTGGGGTAGAGCACGTCGCCTTCGGCGAAAACGGTGCCGGCCTTCGGGACCTCACCGCTCGCGAGCTTGGTGGGGTCGAACTTCTGGGCCCGTGCCACCATCGCGGGGTCCTCGCGCAGCTGCTTCACGATCGTGTTGTAGTTGTCCATGAACGACGCGGCGATGATCTTGCCTTCGGCTGTGCTCGTGTAGGCACCGCCGCCGGCAAAGGCGCCACCGGCCCAGCCGAACATCCCGAGGGAGAAATCCGTCTTCTTGGCCTTGCCCTCGGCCGCCGCCACTTGAACCGTCGTGCGCACGTCGGCAACGAGGATCGTGGTCGATGCCTCCTTGAACTTCACGCCGCCGGCAATCGCGCCAACGCCGAGGCGACGACCGAGGCCGCCGACGACGCCACCCGCGCCGCCCGCATTGTTGTCCATGACCTGCAGCCGCGGGTTCATCACGAAGTCCGCCAGCACCATCTGGCCCTTCCCGATGTTCGAGCCTTCCTGTCCTTCGCCACTTTCGGCGAGCGCGCGCTCACCCTTGGCGATCTCCATCCCGGCGCCACGCTCGAGCACCACGAAACACTTGGACTGCTGCACCATCATGCGGAGCAGGTCCGTCGGTGACCCCAGCGAGTAACGAGTGAAGTAGGCCATGTACTCCGGCCGAGGATCGGCGACGGCCATCGTCCCAAATGGGCGTTCGCATTTCTCGAGCTGGTCC